>NZ_JBHUYJ010000012.1:101587-126515 GCF_042668715.1 Streptomyces sp. NPDC057271 | reverse complement strand
GGATACAGCGAGTCGAAGCCGTCCGTGTTGAAGTCGTGGATCACGTCGCGGACCCGGTCCGCGCTGGTGAAGGTGACCTCGGCGATCCTCGCCACTGGCATGCCCTGGGCGGACAGCAGCACCATCTGGGCCCGCCGCCAGGTCACCACCGACCCGGTGCCCCGGCGGACGATCCGCAGCAGCCGTCTGCCCTCGTCGTCATCGATCTCGCGGACCTGTACGCGTTCAGCCACGTGATCATTCTGGCCGTCCAGTGCCGCCCGGAACAGCGACCGGGCGCCACGTCACGACGGGGCGAACGTTGCCTGATGCGGCACTAGAAGTCCTCGTCCAGGTCGACCGAGCCCTCGACCGCCACCTGGTAGGCGGACGGACGGCGCTCGAAGAAGTTCGTCAGCTCCTGGACGCCCTGGAGCTCCATGAACGCGAACGGGTTCTCGGAGCCGTACACCGGGGCGAAGCCCAGACGCTGGAGGCGCTGGTCGGCGACGCACTGGAGGTACTCGCGCATCGACTCGGTGTTCATGCCCGGCAGCCCGTCACCGCACAGGTCCCGGCCGAACTGCAGCTCCGCCTCGACGGCCTCCTTCAGCATGTCGGTCACCTGCTGCTGGAGCGCGTCGTCGAAGAGTTCCGGCTCCTCCTTGCGGACGGTGTCCACGACCTCGAAGGCGAAGTTCATGTGCATCGTCTCGTCGCGGAACACCCAGTTGGTGCCGGTCGCGAGGCCGTGCAGCAGACCGCGGGACCGGAACCAGTACACGTAGGCGAAGGCGCCGTAGAAGAACAGGCCCTCGATGCACGCCGCGAAGCAGATCAGGTTCAGCAGGAAGCGGCGGCGGTCGGCCTGGGTCTCCAGCCGGTCGATCTTCTCGACCGAGTCCATCCACTTGAAGCAGAACTGCGCCTTCTCGCGGATCGAGGGGATGTTCTCCACCGCGTCGAAGGCCGCCGCGCGGTCCTCCGGGTCGGGCAGGTAGGTGTCGAGCAGCGTCAGATAGAACTGGACGTGCACGGCCTCCTCGAACAGCTGGCGCGACAGGTACAGCCGCGCCTCGGGGGAGTTGATGTGCTTGTACAGCGTCAGCACGAGGTTGTTCGCGACGATCGAGTCACCCGTCGCGAAGAACGCGACCAGCCGGCCGATCATGTGCTGCTCACCCGGCGTCAGCTTGGCGAGGTCGGCGACGTCCGAGTGGAGGTCGACCTCCTCCACCGTCCACGTGTTCTTGATCGCGTCCCGGTAGCGCTCGTAGAAGTCCGGGTAGCGCATGGGGCGGAGAGTCAGCTCGAAGCCCGGGTCGAGGAGGTTCTTCTGTTCGTTGGCACTCATTACTGGCAGGCCTCGCAGGACTCGGGGTTCTCAAGGGAACAGGCGACGGCGTCTTCGGGGGTCGCCTGTACGGGGATGGGGGCGGCGGCGGCCGTCGACGCCTGGGCCGCGCGGGCGATCCGGGTCGCCGGGCGGGAACGCAGGTAGTACGTCGTCTTCAGGCCCTGCTTCCAGGCGTACGCGTACATCGACGACAGCTTGCCGATCGTCGGCGTCTCCATGAACAGGTTCAGGGACTGCGACTGGTCGAGGAACGGAGTGCGGGCCGCCGCCATGTCGATCAGACCGCGCTGCGGGATTTCCCACGCCGTCCGGTACAGCTCGCGCACCTCGGCAGGGACCCAGGTGAAGCCGGCCACCGAGCCGTTGGACTCGCGCAGCGCCTCACGGGTCTGCGCGTCCCACACGCCGAGCCTCTTCAGCTCCTCCACCAGGTACGAGTTGACCTGGAGGAACTCGCCCGAGAGCGTCTCGCGCTTGAACAGGTTGGAGACCTGCGGCTCGATGCACTCGTACACGCCCGCGATCGAGGCGATCGTCGCCGTCGGCGCGATGGCGAGCAGCAGGCTGTTGCGCATGCCGACCGCGGCGATCCGCTCACGCAGCGCGGCCCAGCGCTCGGGCCAGTTGAGCTCCACGTCGTAGTGGTCGGGGTGCAGGACACCGCGGGCCGCGCGGGTCTTGTCCCAGGCCGGCAGCGGCCCGCTCCGCTCGGCGAGGTCGGCGGACGCCTCGTACGCGGCGAGCATGATCCGCTCGGCGATACGGGTGGACAGCGCGCGCGCCTCGGCGGAGTCGAAGGGCAGCTTCAGCTGGAAGAAGACGTCCTGGAGGCCCATCGCGCCCAGGCCGACCGGGCGCCAGCGGGCGTTGGAGCGGCCCGCCTGCTCGGTCGGGTAGAAGTTGATGTCGACGACCCGGTCGAGGAAGGTGACGGCCGTGCGGACGGTCGCGTCCAGCCGCTCCCAGTCGATGTCCGAACCGACCACGAACGCGCCGAGGTTGACCGAGCCCAGGTTGCAGACGGCCGTCTCGCCGTCGTCCGTGACCTCCAGGATCTCCGTGCAGAGGTTGGAGGAGTGGACGGTGTGGCCCGGCTCCGCGGTCTGGTTGGCCGTACGGTTCGAGGCGTCCTTGAAGGTCATCCAGCCGTTGCCGGTCTGGGCCAGGGTCCGCATCATCCGGCCGTACAGGTCACGGGCCGGCATGGTCTTGCGGGCCAGCCCCTTCGCCTCGGCGGCGCGGTACGCGGCGTCGAACTCCTCGCCCCACAGGTCCACCAGCTCGGGCACGTCCGCCGGGGAGAAGAGCGACCACTCGGCGTCCGCGTTGACCCGGCGCATGAACTCGTCCGGGATCCAGTGCGCCAGGTTCAGGTTGTGCGTACGCCGGGCGTCCTCACCGGTGTTGTCGCGCAGCTCCAGGAACTCCTCGATGTCCGCGTGCCAGGTCTCCAGGTAGACCGCGGCCGCGCCCTTGCGCCGTCCGCCCTGGTTCACGGCCGCCACCGAGGCGTCCAGCGTCTTCAGGAACGGCACGATGCCGTTGGAGTGCCCGTTCGTGCCGCGGATCAGCGAACCGCGGGCGCGGATGCGGGAGTACGAGAGGCCGATGCCGCCCGCGTGCTTCGAGAGCCGCGCGACCTGGTGGTACCGGTCGTAGATGGAGTCCAGCTCGTCCAGCGGGGAGTCGAGGAGGTAGCAGGACGACATCTGCGGGTGGCGGGTGCCGGAGTTGAAGAGCGTGGGGGAGGAGGGCAGGTAGTCGAGCCGGCTCATCAGCCCGTACAGCGCGGCGACCTCGTCGAGCGCGCGGGTGGAGTCGTCCTCGGCGAGGCCGCAGGCGACGCGCAGCATGAAGTGCTGCGGGGTCTCGATCACCTGGCGGGTGATCGGGTGGCGCAGCAGATAGCGCGAGTAGAGGGTCCGCAGGCCGAAGTAGCCGAAGCGGTCGTCCGCGTCCGCGTCGACGAGCGCGTCGAGCCGCTCGGAGTGCCGCCGGACGAACTCGGCCGTACGGTCGGCGATCAGGCCCTCGCGGTGACCGACGGTGACGGACGCGGAGAAGGTGACCGAGCCCTGCGAGGCCGCCTCGTCGGCGATCGTGATCGTGAGCAGCCGGGCGGCGAGCCGGGAGTACGCGGGGTCCTCGGCGATCAGACCCGCGGCCGCCTCCGTGGCCAGCTCGCGCAGCTCCGCCTCGTCCGAACCGGCGTTGCGGCCGCGCAGCGCGGCGGCGGCGACCTTGCCGGGGTCGGTGTCGGTGAGGTCGGCGGTGAGGTCGGTCAGGGTCCGCAGAAGCACGGTCCCGGGTCCGTCGCTCTCGTTGCCGTCGCTCTCGATCGCTGCGGCCGGATCGGCGGGCGCGATGGTCACGTGGGGGCTCTCCCTCGCTCGGCTCGGGGCCGGCGGAGGGAGGCGGGCGGCGGCCGCACCCGTGGACGGGGGAGGGCCGCGCCACGGCCCACTCCGCGAGGCCCGGACGTCTGTGGCACCCGGAACGGAAGGACCGGGCGCGCCGTCCGCAGGTCTTCGGACTCGGTCGGCGTGCACAAGCACGCAGAATCCACACCGTTGCGGGACAGTTCCGGATTTCCACCGGATTCCCCTGCGAGGACAGCGAGGATGAGCATACATGTGGGGGGCGCTCCTCGAAGCACCCCCCACATGTTGTGTCGTTGGCGAGTCAGAGCTCCAGGGCGTAGGTGAGCAAAGGGTCCATGTCGGCGAGCGGACTCCAGTCCCGGCCGGGCGTGCGTACGAAGCCCGTCCGCTCGTATGTCCGGTGCGCGGCGGCCATCCGGGGCTGGGTGGAGAGCACCATGCGACGGCATCCCCCGGTCTCCCGCGCCCGCTCCACACAGGCCCGTACGAGCGCTTCGCCGACACCACGGCCCCGCGCGTCCTTCGCCACGGCGAGCATCCGGAACTCGGCCTCGCCCTCGCCCGCGAGGTCGGCCCACTCCTCGCCGCCACGGGCGAAGGTCACCCCGCCGAGCACGACGCCCGAGCGGTCCACCGCCACCAGCACCTCCGCCTCCGCGACCCGCCGGGGCACGTCCCGCAGCAGAGGGAGATAGCCGTCGTCCTCGCCGAAGTCGAGGTGTCCGTCGTCGAGATAGGCGCGCGCGGTGATGTCGCCGAGGGCCTCGTGCTCCTCGGGCCGTACCGCCCTGATGGTGAAGTCCATGGGGACAGTCTGCGTCGGGGGTACGGCGAAGGGCCCGGGATTTCCTCGCGGAGACCCCGGGCCCTTCGCCGTACCGGAACGGTCAGTGACCGGCGCCGACCTTGGGCAGCGGCTTCACGCCCGCGTCACCCGCGTCCGCCGTGTAGTCCGACGGAGACGTCTCGTCGACGCCCTCGGGCGCCTTCACGGCCTTCAGGACGAAGGTCAGGACGACGGTGACGATCACGTTGATCACGAAGGCGGTGAGGCCGATGTAGCCGATCTCGCCGATGCCCGGGATCTCGGCGGACGAGCCGCCGAAGTGCTTCTGGGTCGGGCTGGCCACGCCGTACGCCGCCGCCGTGCCGTAGAGCATGCCGACGGCCCAGCCGGCGAGCAGCGCCCAGCGGTGGAACCAGCGGGTGAACAGACCGCCGACCAGCGCCGGGAGGGTCTGCAGGATCCAGATGCCGCCGAGCAGCTGGAAGTTGATCGCGACCGTCTTGTCCATGGTGAGGACGAAGGCGAGCGCGCCGACCTTCACGAGCAGCGACACCAGCTTGGAGACCTTGGTCTCCTGCTCCGGCGTGGCGTCCGGCTTCAGGAAGTCCTTGTAGATGTTGCGGGTGAAGAGGTTGGCGGCGGCGATCGACATGATCGCTGCCGGTACCAGCGCGCCGATGCCGATGGCGGCGAAGGCCACGCCCGCGAACCAGTCCGGGAACATGTTCTCGAAGAGCTGCGGGATCGCGAGCTGGCCGTTGGAGACCTTGACCCCGGCGGCGATCGCCATGAAGCCGAGCAGCGCCAGCAGGCCCAGCATCAGTGAGTAGAGCGGCAGGATCGTGGTGTTGCGGCGGATCACGTCGCGGCTGCGCGAGGAGAGCGTCGCCGTGATCGAGTGCGGGTACATGAAGAGCGCGAGCGCCGAGCCGAGCGCCAGCGTCGCGTAGCCCCACTGGCCCATCTCGCCGGGCACCAGCGCGCCGCGCGGCTTGTCGGTCGCCGGGTTGATCGTCGCGTACGCCTCGCCCGCCTTGGCGAAGATCTCGTCGAAGCCGCCCAGCTTGATCGGGATGTAGATGATCGCCACCGCGATGACGATGTAGATCAGGGTGTCCTTGACGAAGGCGATGAGCGCCGGGGCCCGCAGTCCCGAGGAGTACGTGTACGCCGCGAGGACGCCGAAGGCGATGAGCAGCGGCAGGTCCTTGATGAACCAGTGCGTGTTCTCGCCGCCGCCCACGCCCATCACGTCCAGCACGGCCTGGATGCCGACGAGCTGGAGGGCGATGTACGGCATGGTGGCGAGGATGCCGGTGAGGGCGACCGCGAGCGAGAGGCCCTTGGAGCCGAAGCGGCCGCGGACGAAGTCGGAGGTCGTCACGTATCCGTGTTTGTGCGACACCGACCAGAGGCGGGGCAGGAAGGTGAAGATCAGCGGGTAGACCAGGATCGTGTACGGCACGGCGAAGAAGCCGGCCGCGCCCGCCGCGTAGATCGCCGCGGGGACGGCGACGAAGGTGTACGCGGTGTAGAGGTCGCCGCCGAGGAGGAACCAGGTCACCCAGGTGCCGAACGAGCGGCCGCCGAGGCCCCATTCGTCGAGGCTGTTCTCGTTCTCGGCCCTGCGCCAGCGCGAGGCGAGGAATCCCATGACCGTGACGGCCAGGAAGAAGAAGATGAAGACGGCGAGTGCGACGCCGTTCACGCCGTCCTTCACTTCGTCGCACCTTCCTCGCGGGCGCGCTGGTCACGCTGCCACAGCTTGTAAGCGATCATGGTCAGCGCGGTCGAGATGACGACCCAGGCCATCTGGTACCAGTAGAAGAACGGGATCCCGGCGAAGACCGGCTCGACCCTCGCGTACGAACTCACCCAGAGCATCGCCACGAACGGCGCGATCAGACAGAGCGCGACCACCACACGGACCGGTGTGACGACCGGTTGTTTCCCTTGTGTCACTTCAGACATACGGCGACTCCGTCCTCTCGCTGAACACCATGGATCGCATGGATCATGCGTAATGCGCGTGAAATCTAGGGACCTGTCTCGCTCCACGGAACCCTCGTCCGAATAACGGACGGGTGTCGATCTGCGCGGACCGATGGACACGACAATGCCCCGACACTCCTCACGGATGTGCCGGGGCATCGGTTCACGCCGAGTCGGTGTTCTCCGCTCAGCCGTTGGGGCGCTGGAGCCGGGCCACGAACTTGTACCGGTCACCGCGGTACACCGAGCGCACCCACTCGACCGGCTCGCCCTGGGCGTCCAGCGAGTGGCGGGAGAGCATCAGCATCGGCAGGCCCACGTCCGTACCGAGCAGCCCGGCCTCGCGCGGGGTCGCCAGCGAGGTCTCGATGGTCTCCTCGGCCTCGGCGAGGTGCACGTCGTACACCTCGGCCAGCGCTGTGTAGAGCGAGGTGTACTTCACCAGGGACCGGCGCAGCGCCGGGAAGCGCTTGGCCGACAGGTGCGTGGTCTCGATCGCCATCGGCTCACCGCTCGCGAGCCGCAGCCGCTCGATCCGCAGCACGCGTCCGCCGGGCGAGATGTCGAGCAGCCCGGCGAGGGTGTCGTCGGCCGTCACGTACCCGATGTCGAGCAGCTGCGAGGTGGGCTCAAGGCCCTGTGCGCGCATGTCCTCGGTGTACGAGGTGAGCTGGAGCGCCTGCGAGACCTTGGGCTTGGCGACGAACGTGCCCTTGCCCTGGATCCTCTCCAGGCGGCCCTCGACGACCAGCTCCTGCAGGGCCTGGCGCACGGTGGTGCGCGAGGTGTCGAACTCCGCGGCGAGTGTGCGCTCCGGCGGGACGGGAGTGCCGGGTGGCAGTGTCTCCGTCATGTCGAGCAGATGCCGCTTCAGTCGGTAGTACTTGGGCACGCGGGCGGTGCGGGTGCCGACCCCGCCCTCTTTCTCCGTGCCGCCCGCGTCCGTGGCCATGGCCTGCCTTCCCGACTCCTGTGCTGCTGCCGTCACCGGCTCCTCCGTCTGTCGCGGCTCACATGGTGGCACGGACCGGTCACGGGTCGTCGCCCTCCCTCAGGTGTCGGTCCGATAACGGACCCGACTGCCCTTCTTATACACCCTTGACACCCCTAAAGGTCTAGGCCAAGCTCCGGGTACTGGTCTAAACCATTAAAGACCAGGTCCCAGCCCCACGAGCACTACTCGACGTATGTCTTCGCGCGGTGGGGGGGTTGCAGGCATCCCTGAGGAGGGTGGCGTGAAGCGCAAGCTCATCGCGGCGATCGGCGTCGCGGGCATCATGGTCAGCATCGCGGCGTGTGGCGGTACTGAGAAGAGCGGGGACAACGCCGGCGGCGACGCCAAGGAGCTGACCGTCTGGCTGACGGTCGACGCCCAGAACAACTGGCCGGAGCTGGTCAAGGCCGCCGACGACGCGGTGACCAAGAAGCACCCGGGCATCAAGATCAAGCACGAGTACTACGGCTGGCCGGACAAGAACACCAAGCTCGACGCGGTGCTCGCCACGGACAAGGCCCCGGACGTTGTCGAGATGGGCAACTCCGAGATGATCAGCTACATGGCCAAGGGCGCCTTCGCCGAGGTCGACGCCTCGAAGTTCGAGAACTCGGACCAGTGGCTCGACGCCCTCAAGGAGTCGGTCACCTACAACGGCAAGACCTACGGCGTCCCCTACTACGCCGGTGGCCGCGTGGGCACCTGGCGCAAGGACATCGCCGCCGAGGTCGGCGTGAAGGCCGCCCCGAAGACCTGGGCCGAGCTGACCTCCGCGCTCGACGCCATCCAGAAGAAGAAGGGCCCCAAGTTCAGCGCCTGGTACCAGCCGGCACCGGACTGGTACGGCGCGATGGCCTTCGTCTACGGCGCCGGCGGCTCCATCGCCAAGCAGGAGGGCGAGACCTGGAAGGCGAACCTGTCCTCGCCCGAGTCCCTCAAGGGCCTCAACGAGTACAAGGGCATCCTCGACAAGTACATGCACGGCGACAAGACCAAGGACGAGTCCGACCGTCCCGTCGTCTTCGGCCAGGGCAACGCCGCGACGATGTTCGCCGCCGGCTGGGAGGGCGCCACCTCCGCCACCCCGGAGAACGACAAGGTCGGCGGCCTGGCGGACAAGGTCGAGAACTTCGTCATGCCCGGCCCGTCCGGCAAGGCCCTCCCGGTCTTCCTCGGCGGCTCGGACCTCGCCATCCCGGTCAAGTCCAAGGCGCAGGGCGTCGCGGCCGAGTGGATCGCCGCCTTCACCGGCGCCGAGGGCCAGAAGGGCCTCGCCGCCAAGGGCAACCTGCCCAACAACAAGAAGGACCTCGCTCCGCTGAAGGCCGACCCGGCCACCACGGTCCCGGCCACCGCCGCCGAGTCCAGCTGGTTCGTGCCGACCGCCCCGGGCTGGGGCCAGGTCGAGAAGGCCCAGATCCTCAAGACGATGCTGATCGAGATCGCCAACGGCAAGAAGTCGGTCGACGCCGCCGCCAAGGACGCGGACGCCGCGATCGACAAGGTCATCAACACCAAGTGACCTATGGGCAGGGCCCCGTCACCCCGGCGAGGGAGCCGAAGGGGCGCGCGGGTGCCGAAAGGGAGAACGCGCGGAGGGTCGCGAGGAACGAGCGACCCGAGCACGATCGACCGTCGACGCACGCCGTGCGCCCCGGAGAGCCGAGCCTCGAAGGGGGACGACGGGGCCCTGCTTCCCGTACCACGAGAGGGATCGCTGAGGAGCACGGGATGAGTGCCGCAGACACAACCACCGCGAAGGTGCCGCCGGTGCGGCAATCGCCACCATCCGGCTCCGCAGCCGGGACCCCGAAAGCGGGGAAGAAGCCGACCGTGGGCGGGGGTGGCATCCCCTGGCTGCTGCTCGCGCCCTGCCTCCTGATCCTGCTCCTGGTGCTCGGCTACCCGCTCGTGCGCCTGGTGACCCTCTCGTTCCAGTACTTCGGGCAGCCCCAGCTCTGGGGCTTTCAGGAGGCGGAGTGGGCGGGCGTCGAGAACTTCACCAAGATCCTCGGTGACGGCGAGTTCTGGGCCGTCGTCCTGCGCACCGTGATCTTCGCGGGCGGCGCCGTCGTCCTCACGATGGTCCTCGGCATGCTGATCGCACTGCTGCTGCAGCGGGTCTCCGGCTGGGTCAAGGCGCTCATCAACATCGCGCTCGTGGCGAGCTGGGGTATGCCCATCATCGTCGCCACCGCCATCTTCAAGTGGCTCTTCGACACCGACTACGGCGTCCTCAACTGGCTGCTCAGCAAACTGCCGGGCGTCGACATGATCGGCCACAACTGGTTCGCCAGCGGCCCCCAGGGCCTGGCCGTCATCATGCTGCTGGTCGTCTGGGGCGCCGTGCCCTTCGTCGTCATCACGCTCAGCGCCGGCCTGACCCAGGTCCCCAAGGAGCTGGAGGAGGCCGCCCGCCTCGACGGCGCCGGAGCCTGGGGCGTCTTCCGCTTCGTCACCCTGCCCATCCTCAAGCCGATCATCGTCATGCTGACGACGCTCTCGGTGATCTGGGACATGGGCGTCTTCCCGCAGGTCTACGTGATGCGCAACGGCCACCCCGAGGCCGAGTTCCAGCTGCTCACCACGTACTCGTTCGACAAGGCGTTCGTCGTCAACGACTACGGCACCGGCTCCGCGATCGCGCTCGTCACCGTCGTGCTGCTGCTCGGCGTGGTCGCCGTGTACATGCGTCAGATGCTGAAGATCGGAGAGGTGGAGTGAGCACGGACACCGCGGCCCCCGCCGTCACCCGCCCCACCGTCACCCGCCCCGCCGTCGCCGGCCGCCGCAAGACGAAGCTCGGCTGGAACCTGATCGGGCTCCTCGTCTTCGTGACGCTCGGCTTCCCGGTCTACTGGATGGTCAACACGGCCTTCAAGCCGGCCAAGGACGCCATCGACCCCGACCCGCACTTCTTCCCCTCCACCTTCACGTTGGAGAACTTCAAGCGCGCGCTGGAGATCGCCGACTTCTGGGGCCCGGTCACCCGCAGCCTCGCCGTCTCGTCCGTGGTCGTCGTCATCGGCATCGTCGTCGGCATGCTGGCGGCGCTCGCCATCTCGCGCTTCGCCTTCCGCGGCCGCAAGATCGTCATCGTCGGCATCCTCGCCGTCCAGATGGTCCCGCTCGTGGCGATGATCATCCCGGTCTTCCTGATGCTCAACGACCTGGGCCAGTACGACAGGCTCAGCGGCCTGATCATCACGTACCTGACCTTCATCCTCCCCTTCACGGTGTGGACGCTGCGCGGCTTCATCGTCAACATCCCCAAGGAGCTGGAGGAGGCCGCCCAGGTCGACGGCTGCACCCGCACCGGCGCGTTCGTCCGTGTCGTCTTCCCGCTGCTCGCCCCCGGCATGGTCGCCACCTCCGTCTACGGCTTCATCCAGGCGTGGAACGAGTACCTCTACGCACTGATGCTGATGAGCCAGCAGAACCAGACGGCCACCGTCTGGCTCGGCAACTTCATCACGAAGAACGGCACCGAGTACGCCCCGATGATGGCGGGCTCCACGATGATGGCCGTCCCCATCGTGATCCTCTTCCTGCTCGTCCAGCGCAAGATGGCCGCCGGCCTGACGGCCGGCGCGGTGAAGGGATGACACCGCCCATGACCACAGTCGCAACCGCCTCGGACACCCTGACCCGTGACGCGCTCACGGTCCTCCAGCCCGGCTTCCTCGGCACCACCGCGCCCGACTGGCTCCTCCGCAGGATCGGCGAAGGGCTCTCCTCGGTCGGACTGTTCGGCCGGAACATCGCCTCCCCCGAGCAGCTCGCCGCGCTCACCGCACGGCTGCGGGCCGAGCGCGACGACGTCCTGGTCGCCATCGACGAGGAGGGCGGGGACGTCACCCGCCTGGAGGTCCGGCACGGCTCCTCCTTCCCCGGCAACTACGCCCTCGGCGCGGTCGACGACGTCGACCTCACCCGCGCCGTCGCCGAGGAACTCGGCCGCCGGCTCGCCGCCTGCGGGGTCGACCTCAACTGGGCCCCGTCGGCCGACGTGAACTCCAACGCCGACAACCCCGTCATCGGCGTCCGGTCCTTCGGCGCCGGCCCCGATCTGGTCGCCCGGCACACCGTGGCGTACGTCGAGGGCCTCCAGGCCGTCGGCGTCGCCGCCTGCACCAAGCACTTCCCCGGGCACGGCGACACGAACGTGGACTCGCACCACGCGATGCCCCGGATCGATGTGGACCTCGCCACACTGCACGCCCGTGAGCTGGTACCTTTCCGCGCCGCGATCGCCGCGGGTACCAAAGCAGTCATGAGCGCGCATATCCTGCTCTCCGCGCTCGACCCGGACCGCCCGGCCACCCTGAGCCCGCAGATCCTCACCGGTCTGTTGCGCCAGGAGCTGGGCTTCGAGGGGCTGATCGTCACCGATGGCATGGAGATGCAGGCCATCGCGGCGACGTACGGCATCGAGCGTGGATCCGTCCTCGCGATCGCCGCGGGCGCCGACGCCATCTGCGTCGGCGGCGGGCTGGCCGACGAGGACACCGTACTGCGGCTGCGCGACGCGCTGGTCGCAGCGGTACGGACCGGTGAACTGCCCGAGGGGCGTCTGGCGGACGCCGCGGCGCGGGTACGCGCCCTGGCGGCCTGGACCCAGGCGCACCGGGCCAGGGGGGCTGTACCGGGGCCGGGCGCGGCAGTGCAGGAGGGGACCGCGCCCGGCACCGAGATCGGACTCGTCGCGGCCCGCCGGGCCCTGACGGTCACGACGGGGGAGCGGCCCTACACGCCGGTCACCGGCGCCCCCTACGTCGCCGCCTTCACCCCGGTGGCCAACATCGCCGTGGGCGACGAGACGCCCTGGGGCGTCGCGGCGGAGCTTGAGCGGCTGCTGCCCGGCACCGAGACCGGCGCCTACGACGAGCCGTCGGTGGACGCCGTGCTCGCCGCCGCCGGTGAGCGCTGGATCGTCGCGGTCGTACGGGACGCCCACCGGTACCCGTGGATGACCGAGGCCCTGGACGGCCTGCTGGCGGCCCGCCCGGACACGGTCGTGGTGGAGATGGGCCTGAACCAGGCCGAGCCCCGGGGCGCGCTGCACATCGCCACGCACGGCGCGGCCCGGGTCTGCGGACGCGCGGCGGCGGAGGCCATCGCCGGGGTCTGAGACCGGTCCCCTGCCCGGGGCGTACGAAGGGGCCCGGCACCTGAACCAGGTGCCGGGCCCCTTCGCGTACGGACCGCGTACGGACGCTTCAGATGCCCTGCCAGGAGGGCTTGTTGGCGAAGGTGTGACGGAAGTAGTCCGCGAGCTTCAGCTTGGAAGCGGCGGCCTCGTCCACGACGACCGTGGCGTGCGGGTGGAGCTGCAGCGCGGACGCCGGCACGAGCGCGGCGACCGGACCCTCGACGGTCTGGGCCACGGCGTCGGCCTTGCCCTCGCCGGTGGCCAGGAGGACCAGGTGACGGGCCTCCAGGATGGTGCCGATGCCCTGGGTGATGACGTGGTGCGGCACCTGCTCGATGTCGTTCTCGAAGAAGCGCGCGTTGTCGACGCGGGTCTGCTCGGTGAGCGTCTTGATCCGGGTCCGCGAGGCGAGCGACGAGCAGGGCTCGTTGAAGCCGATGTGGCCGTCGGTCCCGATGCCGAGGATCTGCAGGTCGACCCCGCCGGCGTCGCGCAGGGCCTGGTCGTAGGCCTCGCAGGCCGCCTGGACGTCCTCCGCCGAACCGTCGGGGCCCATGAAGGCGCCCTCGGAGAGCCCGAGCGGCTCGACGACCTGGCGCAGCACGGTGGAGCGGTACGACTCGGGGTGCCCGGTGGGCAGTCCCACGTACTCGTCGAGCTGGGCGATCCGGGCGCGCGAGGCGTCCACGGAACCGGCCTTGACCTGTGCGATCAGGGCCTCGTAGATGGGCAGCGGAGTCGAGCCGGTGGCAACGCCGAGCAGCGCGTCGGGCTTGCGGCGCAGGAGGCCGGCGATGCCGTCCGCGATGAGCTCTCCGCCTGCCGTGGCGTCCGGGACGATGACAACTTCCACGCTGTGCCTGCCGATCTGGTGAGGGGCTGGTGAGGGGCCTGGTGGTATAGACCAATCGAGCTCAATCTAGCAGAGCGAGGGCCGTCCGCTCAGGCCCTTCCGGTCCGTGGACGGTGCGCGTGGGCGCCCTTCTCATCGTCGAACCGTCCGCCTCGCGCAGCCACCGGAGCCCCTGCCCGTCGGCAGGGCGGGCGGGGCTCGCCCGGCGTGGATCCACTGCTCCTTCGGCCGACGCGCGACGCGCTCGGCGGGATGCCGGTGGAGGGGGGCGGGGGTCGTCACCGGCCCGAAAGACACCCGCGGGCTACGGCGCCCGACGGGACCCTCAACCCGTCCGGCACCGCAGCCCGGAGTTGCCCGGCCGAGGATGTGCGGTCCCGCGGCCGTTATGGGAGGTCTCGGCGCAGTCAGGGCAGAGAGCGCCGATCCCCTCGTCCGCCCTCCTGTGCGGGGAGGGCGGAGGTATTCACAAGAACGCTGCTCCGCCATTGTGGACTAGACCATTCTCGTCTGTCCATCCACCGGCAAGGCTGCGTTCCCGGTCCATCCTCCAACACGAAGGCCTGGAGATCCAGGTTCATGGCCCCTCGATTCCGCGGGTACGCTCGCTCATGTGCCCTCCATGAACGACCTCGTCCGCCAGCACACCGCTCTGAGTGAGTCCGACCTCGAGTGGCTCCACCTGCTGGTCTCGGAGTGGCAGCTGCTCTCCGACCTCTCCTTCGCCGACCTCGTTCTCTGGGTCCCCACCCTGGACGGCACGCGCTACGTCTCCGTGGCGCAGATGCGGCCCAACACCGGGCCGACCTCCTACCAGGACGACATGGTGGGCCATCTGGTTCCGCGCGGCCGCCGTCCGCTGCTCGACGCCGCCCTCGACGAGGGCCGGATCGTGCGCGAGGGCGACCCGGAGTGGCGTGAGGAGGTCCCCGTACGGGTCGAGTCCATCCCCGTACGCCGCGAGGGCCGTGTCCTCGGTGTCATCGCCCGGAACACCAATCTGCTCACCGTGCGGACCCCCTCCCGCCTGGAACTCACCTACCTCCAGTCCGCCTCCGACCTGGCCCAGATGATCGCCGCCGGCTCCTTCCCCTTCCCCGGTGAAGCGGTCGACATGGACTCCTCGCCGCGAGCCGGCGACGGACTGATCAGGCTCGACGCCGACGGCATCGTCCAGTACGCCTCGCCCAACGCCCTCTCCGCGTACCACCGGCTCGGCCTCGCCGCCGACCTCGTCGGCCAGCACCTCGGCCAGATCACCGCCGAACTCGCCCCCTCCCGCGGCCCCGTCGACGAGGCCCTGGTCAAACTGGCCTCCGGCTACGCCCCACGCGAGGCCGAGGTCGAGGGCAACGGCGGCGTCATCCAGCTCCGGGCCATCCCGCTCAAGCCCAAGGGCACCCGCATCGGTTCACTCGTCCTCCTCCGGGACGTCACCGAACTGCGTCGCCGCGAGCGCGAGTTGATCACCAAGGACGCCACCATCCGGGAGATCCACCACCGGGTGAAGAACAACCTCCAGACCGTGGCCGCGCTGCTCCGGCTCCAGGCGCGCCGGATGGACTCCGACCGGGGGCGCGAGGCCCTCAACGAGGCCGTGCGCAGAGTCGGTTCGATCGCCATCGTGCACGAGACGCTGTCCCAGAACCTGGACGAGCGGGTGGAGTTCGACGAGATCGCCGACCGGGTGATCGCGATGGTCGCGGAGATCTCCCCGGGCAAGGTGACCTGTCGGCGCAACGGCCGCTTCGGCATCCTCGACGCCGAGGTCGCCACCCCGCTCTCCATGGTCCTCACCGAGATCCTCCAGAACGCCCTGGAACACGCCTTCGCGCAGGGCGAGACCGGCACCGTCGAGGTGACGGCCGTCCGTGGCGAACCCCGCGCCGACGCCCGGCTGCTGATCACGGTCAGGGACGACGGCCGCGGCCTGCCCGAGGGCTTCGACCCCCAGCGCGCCGGCAACCTCGGCCTGCAGATCGTACGAACCCTGGTGGAAGGGGAGTTGGGCGGCACGTTCGACATGCAGCCGGGTGCGGAGCGCGGCACCCGGGTGGTCCTCGACATCCCCGTACGCTCCCAGAAGTAGCCGCGCGACCGGGCGGCACACAGCAGCGAGCCCCGGACCGAAGGAGTCGGTCCGGGGCTCGAATGCTGTGGGTTACTGCTGCGCGCTGCGGCTCGGGAGCGGTGATTGCGCACGCGATGTACGCGCCGCCTGCCTCAGGCTATTCAGGGTGTTCAGGCGCTCGCGTTGCGCGCCCGGTTGCGAGCGGCACGGCGCTTCATCGCGCGGCGCTCGTCCTCGCTGAGGCCACCCCAGACGCCGGAGTCCTGGCCGGACTCGAGCGCCCACTGCAGGCACTGCTCCATGACGGGGCAGCGGCGGCAGACGGCCTTGGCTTCCTCGATCTGCAGCAGCGCAGGACCGGTGTTGCCGATGGGGAAGAACAGCTCGGGGTCTTCCTCACGACAAACGGCGTTGTGACGCCAGTCCATGGCTGCTACCTCTCTGAGTGTTACAAGCTGGTTGCTTGTGAATGTGAACGCTTTCACGAATCCCCCCGTAAGTGAAGGGCCGACTGCCAGATGAACTGGTGTGGTCCTTGGACTGAGGAGGGGTTCTGGCTCTCAGTGGAGGCCGGTCTTGCGGGCCGTCCCGATCGCCAAGAAGAGACTCGCAAACCTCGGCAGCGGATACAACCCCTTCAGGAAAGTTTTTTTTGATTCCTCGGTGTCGACTAGGTCACAGCCGTACTTCTAAGGGGTGGATGGCAGCCTAAACGTTCGAGTGAAAGGACTTTCGGCCCTTCCGCTCACACAATCACACGCAGTGCACGGCGAACGCCTGTGAACGTCACGCTCGTACGCAGTCCGAGGTGGTCTCCGTCCATCTGGAGGGGGAGCGGAACCTTCGAATGCAAGGTGAAGTCGGTGAGGTCGTGAAGAGTCAGGGCGTGCTTGCCGCGCGGGCCGCGCTCGGGGCTGGAAGTGAGCAGCTGTGTGGCGTACCGGGCCACCGCGGGGGCCGAGAGCCGGCTCAGTCCGAGCACGTCGAGGGCCGTCTCGAACGAGGCTGCCGGAGACGCGTACACCGGACGATTGCCCAGGTAGGTCCAGGGGGAGGTGTTGCAGATTATGGAGAGGACCAGGTCCTCGACCGGCTCCTCGCCGGGGCGGGACAGGGTGATCGTTCCGTGCCGGCGGTTCGGCTCCTCCAGGAACTGGCGGAACACCTGCCGGAGGTAGAGCGCGTGCGTGGACCTCTTGCCGCGTTCCCGTTGCTGTTCGACTCGCCCGATGACACTCGCGTCGAAACCGAATCCGGCGCAGAACGTGAACCAGCGGGACGGGACTCCTTCGTCCTCCGTCCCCGGGGTGCCGGACGCCAGCCCGAGGCTCACTGTGCGTGCACGGCGCTCACGGAGCGCGTCGAGCAGCGCGCCCGTCGCCTCGACAGCGTCGTTGGGCAGTCCGAGCGCGCGGGCGAAGACGTTGGTCGACCCGCCGGGGACGATCGCGAGACCCGGCAGCCGGTCCGGATCCGGTCCGTCGTGGAGCAGCCCGTTGACGACCTCGTTCACCGTCCCGTCGCCACCCAGGGCGACGACCAGCTCGATGTCCTCGGAGTCGGCGGCCCGGCGGCCGAGGTCGCGGGCATGCCCGCGGTACTCGGTCGTGACGGCCTCCAGCTTCATCTCGCTCGCGAGGGCGTGGATGAGGACGTCACGCGTGCGGGCACTGGTGGTGGTGGCTGCCGGATTGACCACAAGAAGTGCGCGCATGGCCGCCAGCGTACCTACCCGGCGGTACCGATCCCAGTCGTGGCCATCTGGCGGACGCCCCCGCGGGACGGCCCCTGACCCACGGAGCGCCGGCCGGGCCCCGCTACCCTGCCTGGTATGAGCAGTACGGAGCAGACCCCCCGACCCGTCCGGCTGACCGCGGCCGCGGCGGTGGCCGGAATCGAAGCCCTCGCCCTGGTGGCCGGGGGCGTGTACGTGCTCGTGACGGCGTTCACCGGCGACCCGGACGGCCTGACGCAGGCCCTGATGGGTGGCGTGACGCTGATCGCGCTCGGTCTGATCCCGGGGGCCGCGTCACGCGGACTGCTGCTGCGGCGGAGCTGGAGCCGCGGGCCGGCGATCATCACCCAGATCCTGGCGCTGCCGGTCGCCTGGCAGCTCCTCCAGGCGAACAGCGCCATGATCCCGGCCGGTATCGCCCTCGCCGCCCTCGCCGTCGGCGGCCTGGTCCTCCTGGTGAACCCCGCGACGACCGAGGCCCTGGGCATCGGCCGCCGCGGCGAGGCGTGACGGCGGTCCTCCTCGACCGCCGCTCCTCGGCTACTCCTCGACGAGCAGCTTCTCCCGGAGCTGGGCCAGCGTGCGGGCCAGCAGACGCGAGACGTGCATCTGTGAGATGCCGACCTCCTGCGCGATCTGCGACTGGGTCATGTTGCCGAAGAACCGCAGCAGCAGGATCCGCTTCTCCCGCGGCGGCAGGTCCTCCAGGAGCGGCTTGAGCGACTCCCGGTACTCGACCCCCTCCAGGGCCTCGTCCTCCGCGCCGAGGGTGTCGGCGACCGCCGGGGACTCGTCGTCCGTGTCCGGCACGTCCAGGGAGAGTGTCGAGTAGGCGTTCGCCGACTCCAGGCCCTCCAGGACCTCCTCCTCCGAGATCCCGAGCCGCTCCGCGAGCTCGTGCACGGTCGGCGAGCGGCCGTGCAGCTGGGACAGCTCCGCCGTCGCCGTCGTCAGTGAGAGCCGCAGCTCCTGCAGCCGGCGCGGCACGCGCACCGCCCAGCCCTTGTCCCGGAAGTGCCGCTTGATCTCGCCGACGACCGTCGGTGTCGCGTACGTCGAGAACTCGACGCCGCGCTCCGGGTCGAAGCGGTCCACCGACTTGATCAGACCGATCGTCGCGACCTGCGTCAGGTCGTCGAGCGGCTCGCCCCGGTTGCGGAACCGCCGGGCCAGGTGCTCGACCAGCGGCAGGTGCATCCGTACCAGCTGATTGCGCAGCTCCGCCTTCTCCGGAGAACCCTCCGGGAGCTCGCGCAGCTTGACGAAGAGCGCGCGCGCCCCGCTCCGGTCGTGCGGATCCGGGGCCTCGTGCGACTCGGAGACCTCCGGGGCCTCGGAGTCCTCATGGACCTCGGCAACCTCATGGACCTCGGCAACCTCGGAGGTCCGCGAGGTCTCGGAGACCGCCCCGGGGACCTCGGCGGTCCCGGGGGCCCCCGTGTTCTCGGAGGCCGTGGAGGTCTCCGTCTCCTCGGCGTCCTTGAGGACCTCGTTGTGCTGCTCGTGCTCGCTCATCTGGACCGCCTGCTCCGTAGCGACCTCGACCTCGACCTCCGGATGCGGCCGCGCCTGCTGCTCAGGGATGCCGGCCGTCGCGTCCCCGCTCCTCACGCCGGGCCTGGCCCCGCGCCGCGCTGTTTGTACAGGCTGATGGAGACGGTCTTGTCGTCCGCGACGGACGACTCGACCTTCCCGGCCAGCGCGGAGAGCACCGTCCAGGCGAAGGTGTCCCGCTCCGGAGCCCGCCCGTCCGTCGTCGGCGCCGAGACCGTCACGTCCAGCGAGTCGTCCACGAGGCGGAAGACACAGCTGAGGACGGAGCCCGGTACGGCCTGCTGGAGCAGGATGGCGCACGCCTCGTCGACCGCGATCCGCAAGTCCTCGATCTCGTCGAGGGTGAAGTCCAAGCGTGCCGCGAGGCCGGCCGTGGCCGTACGCAGCACCGACAGGTAGGCACCCGCAGCGGGCAGCCGGACTTCCACGAAGTCCTGGGACCCGGGCTCGCCTGCGATCTGGGACACCCTCACCTCCAAGGTGGCACAAGCTCATTCGGGGTTCGGGGGAGAAAGCCCCGAACCGGGCGGTACGCAGTCGGTTGCGTAATCCGCCGTGACGCTATCGCGATCCATGCTGCCGTGTCGCCGTGGGCCCCGGTCGGGACCCCTCACCCCCGTCTGTCACTCATGGTAAGGCCATGAGCACGGACAGTGGCTAGAGGTCTGCGGGGCCCAATTGCGAGCGACCGGCGGAGGATTGTCGTACCCACCCCTCAGACGATCGAACCGTCCACGAAACACCACCGCCAGCGCTCGTTCCGCTCGAAGGTCCGCATCACCGGGTGGCCGGTGGTCGAGAAGTGCCCGCTGGCGTGCCGCCCCGCCGAGGAGTCGCAGCATCCCACGTGCCCACAGCTGAGACAGAGCCGCAGCTGGACGGGGTGCGTGCCGTCGGCCAGGCACTCGGGACAGGTGTCGGTCAGCGGCGCCGGTTCGGGGCGCGGCATTTCGGCAACGTGAGGGCACTCGCTCATGATGGCCAGGTTACGTGCTGGGACGAGCCGGGGACGGGGACGCGGGGATGAACGCACTGCAGCTGGTGGGACTCGTCGCGGTCAGCGCCGCGGTGGCCGGAGCGGCCCGCAGGACGCCGGTGCCCGCGCCGCTGCTCCTGGTGGCCGCCGGCCTCGCCGCCTCGTACGTGCCCGGCGTCCCGGACTACACGCTCGACCCGCACATCATCCTTCCGCTCATCCTTCCCCCGCTCCTCTACACGGCGGCGGTGGACTCCTCGTACCTCGACCTGCGGGCCAACATCCGGCCCGTCGCCCTGCTCTCGGTCGGGTACGTCCTCTTCGCCACCGTGGCGGTCGGCTGGCTCGCGTACGTCCTCGTCCCGGACCTGCCGCTGACCGCCGCCCTCGTGCTCGGCGCGGTCGTCGCGCCGCCGGACGCGGTCGCGGCGACCGCGATCGCCCGCAAGCTGGGTCTGCCGAACCGGATCACCACCATCCTCCAGGGCGAGTCCCTGGTGAACGACGCCACCGCCATCACGGCCTTCAAGGTCGCGCTCGCCGCCGCGGTCGGCGAGGGCATCAGCTGGGCGGGCGGCGTCGGCGAGTTCGCGCTCGCGGCGGTCGGCGGCGTCGGCGTGGGCCTGATCCTGATGGCTCCCATCCACTGGCTCCGCTGCCGGCTCGGCGAGCCGCTGCTGCAGAACACCCTCTCGCTGCTGATCCCCTTCGTCGCCTACGCGGCGGCCGAGGAGGTCGGCGCCTCCGGCGTCCTCGCCGTGGTCGTCGTCGGCCTCTTCCTCGGGCACCGCAACTGGCAGGTGGACTTCGCGACCCGCCTCCAGGAGGCGGCCGTGTGGAAGATGGTCGCCTTCATCCTGGAGTCCGCCGTCTTCGCCCTCATCGGCCTGCAGCTGTCGTACGTCGTCCAGGGCCTCGGGCGGTACGGGATCGGCGAGGCGGCCGCGTACGCCCTCGGGGTCTTCGTGGCCGTGGTCGTCGTCCGCTTCGTCTGGGTCTACCCCGCCACCTTCCTGCCGCGCTGGATGTCCCAGCGGATCCGGGAGCGGGAACCGGGAGTGGACTGGAGGGCGCCGCTGATCGTCGGCTGGGCCGGCATGCGCGGTGTGGTCTCGCTGGCCATCGCCTTCTCCATCCCGCCGGCGACGCACGGCGAGGAGTTCCCCGCCCGCAACCTCGTCCTCTTCCTCACCTTCACCACCGTGATCGGGACGCTGGTGGTCCAGGGCCTCACCCTGCCGCCGCTGATCCGCCTCCTGAAGCTTCCCGGCCGCGACGCGTACGCGGAGACCCTGGCCGAGGCGCAGGCCCAGAGCGAGGCCTCCCGGGCGGCGGAGGAACGCCTCGACGCCCTGCTGAGCGACGAACGCAACGCCTTGCCGCAGCCGCTGGCCGACCGGCTCCGCGCGGTCATGGAACGGCGCCGCAACGCGGTGTGGGAGCGCCTCGGCGCGGTCGACGAGGTGACGGGCGAGACGGCGGACGACACCTACCGCCGGCTCGCCGGGGAGGTGCTCGAAGCCGAGCGCGAGGTGTTCGTCCGGCTCAGGGACGAGCGCCGCATCGACGACGAGATGCTCCGGACGCTGCTGCGCCGCCTCGATCTGGAGGAGGCGGCGGCGTACCGGGAGGAGAGGGCCTGAGGGAGGGACGGGGCGCCCACGACGGGCGTCGCCGCGGGGAAGTCACCACGGGTCGTCAGTGCGGGGCTGTGCGGGCGGTCGTTGCGGGGGCCGTGTGCGCCGTCAGCGCGGGGTTGTGTGCGCCGTCACTGCGGGGTGCCGGTGATCACCGCCGCGACGGTCGTGTCGGGGGCGAACGCGCCCTCCTCGGCCAGGGTGACGAGTCCGTACAGCATTTTGGCGACATACAGCCGCTCGATGGCGAGTCCGTGCCACGCCTCGAACTCCCGTGCGAACGCGTCGAGGTCCGGCGTCGTACGGGCGTAACCGCCGCCGTGGAAGCGCTCGTCGAGGCTCCACTCGCCCCGCGGACCGCCGAACGCGGCCCCCTGCAGGGCCCGTATCTCCCCGCCCAGAAAGCCGCCCTTGAGGACCGGTATGCCGAGCGCCCGCTGCCCGGGGCCCAGACCGGCCGCCAGGCCGGCGAGCGTACCCCCCGTGCCGCAGGCGACGGCGACCACGTCGGCCGTCCCGCGCAGCTCGCGGCCGAGTTCCACACAGCCCTCGACGGCGAGGGCGTTGCTGCCGCCCTCCGGGACGACGTAGGTCCCCTCGGGGGACTGCGCGAGCAGTCCGGCCAGCACCTCGGGGTCCGCCTTGGCGCGGTACGTGGCGCGGTCCACGAACACCAGCCGCATCCCGTCCTGCGCGCACCGCGCCAGTGAGGGGTTCAGGGGGCGGTCGGCCAGCTCCTGCCCGCGCACGACCCCGATGGTGCCGAAGCCGAGCAGCCGTCCGGCGGCGGCCGTCGCGCGCAGATGGTTGGAGTACGCGCCGCCGAAGGTGAGGAGCGGACGACCGTCGGCCGCCCGGAGGTTGAGCGCCAGCTTGCGCCACTTGTTGCCCGGCAGATCCGGATGGATCAGGTCGTCGCGCTTGAGCAGAAGCCGCAGGCCGCGCCGGGTGAAGCGCTCGTCCTCGACCGGCTCCAGGGGGGACGGGAGCCGGGGCCGCAGGCGGGAGAGGTCGAACGCGTTCACCCGGCCATTGTCTCCTCCGGGCCGCCCCCTCTACCGCAGGCGCTCGCCGATCCGCGCGCGCATCGAGGCCATCGTGAAGCCGCGCGGGTCGACCTTCCCCGGCTGCCACTCCAGGTGGCCGATCACCGAGCGCTGGGTCCAGCCGTGTACCCGGCAGACCGCCGCGGCGGCCTTCTCGATGGCCTCCAGCTGGACCTTCGGCCACGGGTCCTTGCCGTCCCCGAGGTTCTCGCACTCGAATCCGTAGAAGTGCCGGTTTCCGTCCGTCGTGGCCTCGTTGTCGGGCGGGAGACGCTGCTCGGCGATGACCGCCCGCAGCACGTCGTCGTCGCCGGCCCCCGCGTGGTTGGCGCGGCCGTAGCCGACGAGATGGACCCTGCCGTCCTTGGCGATCACACCGTGGCAGAGCGGCCCGGGCAAGGCGCCGTGCCCGTCCCGGCAGAGTCGGACGGTGTTCGCGGTGCCCCGGGTGACCGTGTGATGGATCATCACGCCGTGGACCGGCCCCCAGGGGCCCTTGTGGTTGCGGTTGTGCGTACGCCACTCGCCGACCTGGACGACCGAGAGGCCCTCGGCGCGCAGGGCGCCGAGGAACCTGCTCGGGGACATGGGTGGGGCCATGACCGCCTCCTTCGGGGTAAGCGGAACGGGACGGGGCCGAAGCGCCCCGGACAACGGAGTACTGGAGCGAGCGAGTCCGCGGCTATCCGTTCGGCCCGTGTGCGAGCCGATCCGGACACCGCGCCACCGGGCGGTCGAGCTGCGCTGTTCGAGTGGAACCGAAGGACATGCCCAGCCGGAGGACGATCACTCCCACTCATTTGTGTAATGGCGCGCGCACTCTCCGTGCTGAAAGGCTTCCTCTCGCAGTCATTCACATCGAGAGGGAGTTCCATGTCCGTTGGTTCGGTTGGCGACGAGGTCCGCGCGGAACAGACAGCCCCGCAGCAGAGTCTCGGTACCGCCGCCGCGCGGAACCTGGCTACCACCACCAAGTCCGCGCCCCAGATGCAGGAGATCACCTCTCGGTGGTTGCTGCGTACGCTGCCGTGGGTGCAGGTCCAGGGCGGTACCTACCGGGTGAACCGGAGGCTCAGCTACTCCGTCGGTGACGGTCGCGTCACCTTCGTGCAGACCGGAGAGCGTGTCGCGGTGATCCCCGCCGAACTCGGCGAACTCCCCGCGCTGCGTGGTTACGAGGACGAGGAGGCCCTCGCCGAACTCGCCACGCGCTGCCGCCAGCGGGAGTACGCGCCGGGCGAGGTGGTCGCAGCCGCCGGCGAGTCCGCCGACCGCGTCCACCTCCTGGCGCACGGCAAGATCGAGCAGATCGGCGAGGGACCGTACGGCGACGAGGCGATCCTCGGCGTCCTCGCCGACGGCGCGTACTTCGGCGACAGCGCGCTGACCCACGCGGACGCCACCTGGGAGTGGACCGCCCGCGCGGCCACCGCCTGCACCGTCCTCGAGCTGACCCGTGACGACGTGCGCAACCTGGCCGAGCGGGCCACCTCGCTCGCCGACCATCTCGCGAGCGTCGCCGCACTGCCCCACCAGCGCACCAACAAGTACGGCGAGGCCGAGATCGACCTCTCCGCCGGCCACGTCGGCGAGGCGACCGTCCCGCACACGTACGTGGACTACGACGCTTCGCCGCGCGAGTACGAACTCTCGGTCGCGCAGACGGTCCTGAAGGTCCACAGCAGGGTCGCCGACCTCTACAACCAGCCGATGAACCAGACCGAGCAGCAGTTGCGGCTCACGGTCGAGGCGCTGCGCGAGCGCCAGGAGCACGAGCTGATCAACAACCGTGAGTTCGGCCTGCTCTCCAACTGCGACTACGGACAGCGCCTCCAGCCCCACGACGGCGTGCCCAGCCCGGACGACATGGACGAACTCCTCTCACGCCGCCGGGGCTCCAAGATGTTCCTCGCCCACCCGCGCGCCATCGCCGCCTTCGGACGCGAGTGCAACCGGCGCGGCCTCGTCCCCGAGTCCATCGAGATCAACGGCAACCGGATCCCGACCTGGCGCGGGGTGCCGATCTACCCGTGCAACAAGATCCCGGTCTCGGACGCCCGGACCACGTCGATCATCTGTATGCGTACGGGCGAGTCCGAGCAGGGCGTGATCGGCCTGCACCAGACGGGCATCCCGGACGAGATCGAGCCGAGCCTCTCCGTCCGCTTCATGGGCATCGACGAGCAGGCGATCATCTCCTACCTGGTCACGGCCTACTACTCGGCGGCGGTACTCGTGCCCGACGCCCTCGGAGTCCTGGAGAACGTGGAGGTCAGCCGCTGGCGCTGACGCGCCTGCCCCGGTCCGTGGCGGGGGGGCGCGCCGAAAGACAACCCGCCACAAGCAATGCGCCGGGACCCGGGACGTGAAGAGAGAAGCAAACGTGGCCGGAGATACGGAGACCGCACCGTACG
>NZ_JBHUYJ010000012.1:70384-101577 GCF_042668715.1 Streptomyces sp. NPDC057271 | reverse complement strand
ACGGCCGCTGTACGGAGCACCGAGCCTCGACGAGAGAAGCAACTGTGACCATGACTCGGGCGGCCGCCGTGGCCGACCCCCAGGACGCGGTGGCGCTGCTCGACCAGACACGCAGCGTCGTCGATCCCCAACTGCGCTCCACCATCGCGTCGTTACCGGGCGGCATACGGAAAGTCGCGATGTACCACTTCGGCTGGGAGCAGGCCGACGGCTCCCCGGCCGACGGGCAGACGGGCAAGGCGATCCGGCCCGCGCTGGTGCTCGCCGCCGCCCGCGCGCTCGGCGGCGACCCGGCGCCCGCCGTGCGCGCCGCAGCGGCGGTGGAGCTCGCGCACAACTTCAGCCTGCTCCACGACGACATCGTGGACGAGGACCCGACCCGCCGGCACCGGCCCACGGCCTGGACGGTGTTCGGCATCCCCGAGGCACTGATCGCGGGCGACGCCGTGCTCGCGCTGGCGCTGCGGCTGCTCGCCGAGGACCGACACCCGGTCGCGGCCGCCGCCTCGGCCCGGCTCGCCACCTGTGTCATCGAGCTCTGCGCCGGCCAGCAGGCGGACTGCGCCTTCGAGCAGCGCGCCCCGCACGAGATCACCCTGGACGAGTGCGTGGCGATGGCCACCGCCAAGACCGGCGCTCTGCTCGGCTGCGCCTGCGCGCTCGGCGCGCTGTACGCGGGCGCGGGTGAGGAGGAGGTCGCGGCGATGGACGCCTTCGGCCGGGAGGCCGGGCTCGCGTTCCAGTTCATCGACGACCTGATCGGCATCTGGGGCGACCCGGAGCGCACGGGCAAGCCGGCCGGCGCGGATCTCGTCGCCCGCAAGAAGTCGCTGCCGGTGGTGGCGGCGCTCACCTCGGGGACCGCGGCGGGGGAGGAGCTGGCCGAGCTGTACTCCCGTAAGGAGCTGGACGCCCCGGACGTACGGGCGGCGGCGGACGCGGTGGAGCGGGCGGGCGGCCGGGACTGGGCGCAGGCCCAGGCGGCCGACCGGATGGCCCGCGCGGTGCAGCAGCTCTCCCGGGCGGTCCCCGACCTGGCCGCGGCAGGGGATCTGCTCGCCCTGGCGGAGTTCGTCACGCGCCGGACGCGCTGACGGGCCGGTCCTCCGGGACGATCCGGCGGACCACGGTCTCGATGAGGTCGTCCAGCTCGCGGTCGTCGTGGAGCCCGGGGACCGTGAAGTGATCGAAGAGCAGTCCGGTCAGGGCGAAGTAGAGCAGCCGGACGGTGTCCGCGTCGCCCGGCATCCCCGCTTCGAGGTGCAGGCGGATGTTGAGGTCGAGGTCCTCGCGCAGCACCTTCGTGAGCTGGTCGCGCAGTTCGGGGCGGCGGGTGGCCTCCAGGCGGAGTTCGAACAGCCCCAGGTAGCAGGTGCGCTCGGCGGCCAACCGCCGGGCGAGCCACCGCATCAGCTCCACGACCAGCTCTCGGCTGGGTTCGGGCCGCATGGCCGTGTCCACGGAGCCCGGCTCCGGGGTGAGCCGTACGAAGATCCGGTCCCCGACCTGGGAGAGCAGCTGGTCCCGGTCGGTGAAGTAGTTGGACGAGGTGCCCGTGGGCACACCCGCCCGGGCATCCACCGCTCGGAAGGTGAGCCCACGGGCACCTTCGTCCGCGAGGACCTCGATCGCCGCGTCGAGCAACGCCGCTCGCCGCTCGGGATTTCTCGCCACCGGACCTCCTGATTCCACTTCTCTTCGGACGATAGCCCTTGCTTAACCACTACAAGTGAAGCACTATATCCGTCGTGGTTGCGATCGCGGCCGCACATCGACATCCCCGAGGCGAAGAGGACCGGTTTGCGCAAGCTCACCTACTACATCGCGTGCAGCATCGACGGCTTCATCGGCGACCCCCAGGGGGACGCCACGTCCATGTTCGCGTTCCTGGACCCGCAGTACGTGGGGTTCATGGCCGCCGAGTACCCCGAGACCATTCCCACGCAGGGGCGTGAGCCGCTCGGCATCGACGCGGACAACAAGCACTTCGACACCGTCATCCAGGGCCTCGGCTCGTACCAGCTCGCTCTGGACATCGGTGTCACCAGCCCGTACGGGCACATGCGGGAGATCGTCGCGACCCGCTCGCTCACCGAGTCGCCCGACCCGAACGTCGAGCTGATCGCCGACGACCTCGTCGGCCGGGTCCGTGAGCTGAAGGCCGAGGACAGCCCGCTCGGCATCTGGCTCTGCGGCGGCTCCATCGTCGCCGGCGAGCTCATCGACGAGATCGACGAGCTGATCATCAAGACGTACCCGCAGGTCTACGGCTCCGGTATGCCGATGTTCGGCGCCGGGTTCGAGCCCCGCGACTTCGAACTGGGAGCCGTGCGGACCTTCGACAACGGCGTGCTCGTCCGTACCTACACCAGGAAGCGGTGACCAGGGGCGCGCCCTACCCTGGGAGGTATGGGCAGCGAAACCCCGCGTACGGTACGGGACCCGCAGGCCACGCCCACATGCCCGGCCTGCGGACGGTCCCTCGGACTCGTCGCGAAGCGGCACAAGGTCCTGGGGGCCTGGGTGCCGGAGTGGGAAGTGCAGCCGTGCCGTAACCCGCGGTGCGAACTCCGCGTCCGGCCCGAGCACGCCGACACCGCGGGGGACGAGCCCGGCGACGGCTCGGGGGAGGCCGCCGGTGCGGTGGCGGACGGTGTTCCCGCGGGAGCGGCCGAGGACGGCACGGAAGCCGCTCCCCCGCACGTGACCGGCAAGAACGGCGAGACCGGGAGAAGTCCGGCCACAGGGTGACCGGCCGCGCGAAGGAACCGGTCAGACCGCTACAGTCCGCGCATGTCATCGGAGTCGACGGAAGTCTGGACCGGCTGGTACCGGGACCGCAGCGGCGCGGAAGCGATCGTGATCACGGTGGACGGACGGCAGGTGTCCGCCCGCATCAGGGGAGTCGAGTACACGGGCGCGAGCTTCGCCGCCCTGCGCGCCGGGGAGGCGGCGGAGAAGGGCGGCGAGGCCCTCACCGGCTGTGTCCTGGAATGGGACCTGCCCCTCCCCGTGGTGGTCGACGGCGCCGCCCAGCAGGCCACCCTCAGCTGCCTGCTGGCGCTCGGCGAGCGGGCGGACCTGAGCCTGACGCTGCACTACGGCGGGACGGCCTACGAGTCGGGCATCGCGGGCGGCGACTTCGAGGAGGCGCTCGACCGGGTCAGGCGCCAGCTGCCGGAGGGTGCGGCGTTCGGCCGCCGACTGATGCAGACGGCCTGACGAAAGGACGCCGGCGGCGGCGACGCTTCCGGACACGGCCCTGCTGGGCCAACCCCGGTTCAACTGGTCGGATCCGGCTCCATGGATCGAGCTGGAACGGGAACTCGGTGTCCCGTTTCCTGACGGTGCGGTGGTCAGGCGAGCCCGTCCCAGCCCCAGCGCGGGGTGGGCCCGGGTTCGCCGAGATCCGTGCCCGGCGCGGAGGCCGAGACCTCCTCGGCGATCCGCGTCCCCCAGTCGAAGTACTCCACCACCCGGCGCCGCAGCAGGTCGTCGTCCGGCAGCTCCTTCTCCACGGCCGCCGTCATCAACTCCATCCACCGCAGCCGCTGTGCCTCCGTGATGCCCAGACCGAGATGGGCGCGGAGCAGAGCCTGATGCCCGCCGAGCTCCGCCGTGAACCCGGCGGGCCCCGAGAAGACCTCCGCCAGCCACACGGCGACGTGCTCGACGTGGGCGGCGGTGAAGTCGGCGAAGACGGGCGCGAGGAGGGGGTCGGCCAGCACCCCTTCGTAGAAGGTCTCGGAGAGCCGGCGCAGGGCGTCGGCACCGCCCACGGCCTCGTACAGGGTGTTCGTGTGCTCGGCGGTCATGAAACGCCTCCGGATCCGGGATGTGTCCACCCAGCCTTCACGCAACACGCCCCGGAACCAAGGATGTTCGCTCTCGGCGGGGCGAATGGCGGCCGCTGCCGTCCGCCCCGCCGAGACGCGGGTCGAGCAGGCGCTCAGAACGCCTTGAAGGCCGTGGCGAGGCCGTAGCGCCAGAGCTGGTCGACGCGCGCCCGCTCCTGGGCGTTGGGCTGGGCGTTCTGGCAGGAGGTGCCCGGACCGCCGCCGGACATCAACTCGCTGCACGGACCCGAGTAGTGGTCGGGGAGACCGAGGACGTGCCCGGTCTCGTGGGCGGTGACGCGGGTGGAGTTGTACTGCTGGTTCTGCCGGTAGTCGAGGAAGATGTAGCCGTTGCCGTGGCCGTCGGTGCTGGCGTACGAGCCGCGCGAGTCATTGCCCTCGTAGTAGCGGAAGTCGGGGTTGCTGCCCTCCACCAGCCGTACGTTGACCACGGAGCTGTTCCATATCTGGGTGCTCCGGGAGATCTGCGTACGGAAGCTCGGGGCGTAGGAGGCGCTGTAGACGACGGTGACGGCGGCCGCGCCGGGGTTGGCGGCCCGCTTCTTCGCCACGGACTTCATCACGGCCTCGTGGAAGGCCCTGGTCGCCTTGGCGTCCTCGGCGGACCCCTCGTAGGCGGCGTACCCGGTGGGCGCGGCGACGGAGTCGACGGGCGCGGCGGTGGCGGTGGGGACGCCCAGCGCGGCGGCGAGTCCGAGGCCGAGGGTGGCGGCGAGCGAGGTGGTGAGGACCTTGGGGTGTCTCATGGGGGGTGGCTCCTCCTGGTCGGTTGGAGAGAGTGTCGGGGGAGCCGGGGCGGGTGCGGATGATGGCAGCAGGCGATAGCGCGAACGCATCACACCGCCGGGGTTGCGCGCGGAGGGTCCATCCCGGGTTCACCCTCTTCCGGTTCATCCAACTCCCTCCGATTTCACGCCAATTGGAGGGATGAGGGTGTCTGGTGCGGCGCAGTGTGCCGCCCTACCCTCGGGGCATGGAGCTGGAGGTGAGACATCTGCGCGTACTCTGCGCCATCGCGGAGACGGGCAGCCTTCACAAGGCGGCGCGGCAACTGGGTATGAGCCAGCCCTCGTTGACGACACAATTGCGCCGGATCGAGAACTCCCTGGGCGCGGAGCTCTTCGCGCGCGGGCGCACCGGCTGCCGTCCCACACCGCTCGGCCGCTCGGTGCTCAGCAGGGCCCGCCCGCTGGTCGACCAGATGGCCACGCTGATCACCGAGGCAAGGGCCGCGGCCGCGCGCACCGACGGCCCGCGCCTGCGGGTCGGGTCGACGGCGAGCAGGGCCCTCCCGGGCTGGCTGCGCCGGCTCCGCCAGGGCCTCGTCGGCACGGACATCGCGCTCCACATGGACGTCTCCGCCAACGCGCTGCTGCGGTCTCTCGCGGCGGGCCAGCTGGACGTGGCCTTCGTCCACGAGGTCGAGGGCTGCCCGCTGCGGGTGCCGGACGGCCTGCTGGCCCGGGTCCTGATCGAACGGGAGCCGCAGTTCGTCGCGCTGGCCCGCGACCACCCGGCAGCCGCGCTGCCGGTGGTGGAGCTGGCCGACCTGGCGGAGGACCGCTGGATGGTCGACCCGACGGTGGACGGCGAATGGGACGGGCTGCGCCGGGTCCTGAGCGAGGCCGGCATCGACCCGCCGCTGCTCCACGGCGACTACCACACGGCGGCGTCCCTGATAGCCCTCGGCGAGGCGGTGGCACCCTGCCAGCCGACATCGTTGCCACGCGAGGACATGGTGATCCGCCCCCTGCGCGACGACCCCCTGGCGGTACGCCTCCTCCTCTACGCCCGCGAGGAAGCCCTCCTGGACCCCCTGTACGCCGACCTCACGGAGGCCTACCGCGAGGCGGCCCTCCGTGCGTCGCCGTACCGCCGGTGGCTCCGCCACCGCGGGATGTCGGTGGGGCCGGGCATGATGACCGCATGACCGCATGACCGCATGACCGCATGACCGCATGACCGCATGACGGCACGACGGACCGCGAGGACACCTCACCCGACCCGGCCCACCCCGGGGGAGGCCGCGAGCGACCGCCGCCCGCGTACGGCACGCACGGCCCGAGGACCCCGACCGGGTCGCCGAACCGGCCGCGGACCACGCCGCGTACGAGAAGCCACCCCACCCGCCCCGGGCCTCGCCGCACGCCTTGCCAGCCTCCGCTACACCCTCCCGACGGAGCCGCCACGATGACAGGGGCGGACTCCGCGATGTCGCCCCGGACGACAGGCGCGTGCGCCGGCACGCGGGAATGCCGCAGATCTCGGGTGATCGTCCTGGAGCCGCCTGACCGTGGACACCCACCGGCCGGACGGCCCGGTGATCGAACTTCCCCGCCTGCTCGCCCGACCCGTGCCGGTGCAGGCTCGGAGCCGCGCCGCGGCGGAAGGGCACGCGACGGAGTCGCTCCCGATTTGACTCCGCGGGCGGCTCTGCCACTGTGGTGAGTGTCATGGCCCACACATCCCGCGGCTCCGCCGGGGCCCGGACACCGAACGGCGACCCCGTTCTCGCTGCTCGGTTCACCGTCCCCAGCGTCCCCCCGACGTTCGTCGGCAGGCGCCGCGTCACCGAACGCCTCACCCGCGCCCTGGCCGGTCAGTGCCGTTTGGTCCTGGTGAACGGTCCAGCGGGGGCGGGCAAGACGTTGCTGGTCGCCAGCCTGGCCGGCAGGCGGCCTCTGCCGGCCAGGCTGGTGTGGCTGACGGCCGAGTCCGGGGACAACGCCCCGGGCGTCTTCTGGGCTTACGTCCTGGAGGCCCTGCGTCATCATGGGGTCGCGCTTCCCGACGGCATCGGCAGTCCCGCTCGCCCCGATGAGGTCGACAACTCGCTGCTGTCCCGGCTCTCGGCGTGCCTGAACGGCCGGACCGAGCCGGTGATCCTCGTTCTCGACGAGTTCGAGCGGGTTTCCGCACCGGAGGTCGCGGACGAGCTGCAGTTCGTACTCCACCACGCGGGCGCGGGGCTGCGCCTGGTCCTCGTCAGCCGTACCGAGCCGCTGCTGCCGCTGCACCGGTACCGCGCCGCCGGCGAAGTGACCGAAATCCGAGGTGCCGACCTGGCGTTCCGGCCCGAGGAGACGGCCGATCTGTCGCGTCGGCACGGTCTGCCCCTGTCGGACGAGGGCGCCCGCACGCTGACCGAAAGGACCGGTGGGTGGGCCGCAGGGCTGCGACTCAGCATCCTGGCGGCGCAGCGGGCGGACGACCCGGAGAGTTTCCTGAAGGAGTTCGAGGCAGGGCAGAGCACCGTCGCGGACTTCCTGCTGGCCGAGGTGCTGCAGACCCAGTCCGCCGCGAGCCGGGACCTGCTGTTGCGGACCAGCATCTGTGAGCGGACCCATCCGGGTCTGGCGAACGCCCTCACAGGACGGGACGATGCCGCTCTCGTTCTCGCGGAGCTGGAGCGCGCGAATGCGTTCGTCGAGCCGATCGGTCACTCGTGGTACCGGCTTCATCCGCTGTTCGCCGAGATCCTGCGCGCCCATCTGAACAGCAGGCACCCTGGGCTGGAACGCGAGCTGCACGGCGTGGCCGCCCGATGGCTGAGCGATGCCGGACTGCTCATGGAGGCTCTGCCACACGCCGCCGACGCGGGGGACTGGACGTTCGCGGCTGACCGGCTCGTCGACGACCTGGCGATCGGGCACCTCCTCGCGGGGCTGGACGCGGACCGTCTCGGTGTGCTGTTCACCCGGATGCCGCCGGACACGCCCGGCCCCGCCGCCGACCTCGTTCGCGCTGCCCGTGCCCTGGCTCGGTACGACGTCGGCCGGGGTCTCGCGAACCTGAGCCGGGCGGAGGCTCACCTACCCCCGGTCGAGGCACAGGACGCGTCGGCGGTCCATCTCAGCTGTGCGTTGCTGCGGGTGCTGGCCGGCGGGCTCCTCGGCTCGGCGGACATGGCCGAGACCGCTGACCGGCGCGCCGAAGAACTCGGCTCACGGGAGGTCCTCTCGAAGCGTCTGGAGGCGCATCCGGAGATCCGGACGCTGAGGCTCGCCGCTCTGGGAGCGGCTCGGCTGTGGGCAGGCCGCTTCGACGAGGCCCGGGCGGCGCTGGCCGCTGCGGTGCAGGCGCCCGACCGCACCTCGACGGCCCTCCCCCGACACGACTCCCTGGAGCGGCTCGCCCTGATCGACGTCCTGGAGGGATGGCCGGGCCGGGCCGAGGCGCACGCGAGGCAGGCGATCGCAGAGGCGGAGCGGTCCGGTCTGCCGCCCTCGGCGCGCACTCCGCTGGGGCAACTGGTGCTGGCGGCCGTCGCGATCGAGCGCGACGAACTCGACTCCGCCCGGGCGCATGTTCACCGTGCGACCCTGTCGTCTCCCCGCTCCCGCGATCCGATCACCACGTCCTGGCTGATCGTCACTCGTTCGCGGTTGCTGCTCGCCGAGGGCAGCCCCGCCAAGGCGCTCCACGCACTCGACGACATACGGGAGATGCCGTCCGCCGAGATGCCCTCACCGTGGGTGGACGCCCAGGTGGCGCTGGCCGCGGCCGCCGTGCACACCGCCCTGGGGCGCCCTCGGGCGGCGGCTGAGGTCTTGGCCGGCCGGTTGGACGACGGACCGGAGTGTGTGATCGCCTCCGCCCGTGCTCGGCTGGCGGCCGGCGACGAGGAGGCGGCACTCTCCCTCCTCGACATCCTGCCCGGCCCCGACGGCCAGGGACCAGCCGTCACGGTCCGGACCCTGCTGGTGCGGGCCGAGGCCGCCCGCCTGCTGGGCAACGAGGCCGCGGCCCAGCACCTTGTCGCCCGTGCCCTGGCTGTCGCCCGGCCCGAGCGCCTGGGGCGTCCGTTCCTGGAGGCCGGGTGCTGGCTTCGGGAGCTGCTCGACCGCCGGCCCTCTCCGGGCCAGCGACACGGCTGGCTTCCGACCGGCCTGGTCGCGGAGCCGAGCGTGGTGGACACCGGCGGGCCCGCCCTCGCTCCCGTGACCGAGCCGCTCAGCGACCGCGAACGCGAAGTCCTGGGCCGACTGGCGCAGATGATGTCGACGGAGGAGATCGCCGCCGAGCTCTTCCTGTCCGTCAACACGGTCAAGACCCACCTGAGGCACATCTACCGCAAACTCGCGGTGACCCGGCGCGGCGAGGCCGTCCGACGGGCCCGGGAACTCGACTTGCTGTGACACCCTCCCGCGAGCGTCCTCCGGCGATCGGGCGAGGTCACCCGGCCGGGGTGATGGACCGCTCCGTACGACGGTAGAACATGAGCACCTGGGTGCCCGGAGAACCACACCCGCGAGGGGTGCGCTCATGCAATACGAGATCCGCGTCGAGGGACAGATGTCGAGAACGATGACCGAAGCGTTCCCGGAGCTGGAGAGCTGCGTCATGTCCGGACAGACCCTGTTGTTCGGCCAGGTCATCGACGAGGCACATCTCTACGGGCTGCTCGCGCGGTTCCAGTCGCTCGGCCTCCACGTGGTGGAGATGCGCAGGACCGCTCCCTGAGGTGCTCTGACGTGTACAGGACGTCGGGTGCTACCGCGGACCCGCCGCGACGGGCCTGCCGTGGCAGCGTGCCCACTTGCGTCCGCCCCCGCACGGGCAGGGCGTGTTGTGGGGCCGTTGCGCGTCGGCTTCCTCGTACTCGCGCATGATCAGTGCGGGGGCCCGCCCCTGACGCAACAGTTCGGCCATCGTACGCATCGGGCGGTCGACGTGGTGGAAGAACGCCTTGAAGCCGGCGCACAGATGGTTGAGGCCCGGCTCGCCGTCCGGGGTGGTGTCGAAGCGGTCCTTGGGGCAGCCGCCGTGGCAGGCGAAGCGGACGTCGCAGTCCAGACAGGAGCGGGGAAGGGAGTCGTACTTGTCCTGGCCGAACTTCCGTTGCCGAGGTGAGTCGACCAGCTCCAGCAGGTGCCGGTCGCCGATGTTGCCGAGCAGGTGCCCGGGCTCGACGAAGTGGTCGCAGGAGTACAGGTCCCCGTTGTGTTCCAGGGCGAGTGCGCTGCCGCAGGTCCTGGAGTGTACGCACAGGGAGGGCGGCTCCCCGTACCAGTTGGCCAGGGCCACGTCGAACATCTGGACGTAGACCCGGCCGACGTCGTGACGTACCCAGTCCTCGAAGACGTCGATGAGGAATCGGCCGTACCGCTCCGCCGTGACCGACCGGTCGGTCACGCGGTCGCCCTCCTGTCGGTACAAGGGCCGGTCCTTGGCGCGGGCGCCCCAGCCGTCGTTGGCCAGCGGCAGGTCGTGCGTGGTGGAGCGTTCCACGATCGGGATGAACTGCACGTGCTGGGCACCGCACTCGTCGCGCAGAAAGGCGTAGACCTCGCGGCCATGCCCGGCGTTGGCGTCGTGCAGCGTGGTCAGAGCGTTCCACTCCACGCCGTGCTCGCGCAGCTGCCCCAGTCCGCTCATGACGCGGTCGAAGGTGGGCTTGCCGCCCTTGTCGACCCGGTAGGTGTCGTGGAGCTCGCGGGGGCCGTCGATCGACAGGCCGACGAGGAAGTCGTTGTCGCGGAAGAAGCGGGCCCATTCGACGTCCACGAGCGTGCCGTTGGTCTGGATGGTGTTGACGATCCGCTGGCCGGGACGGGCGTACCTGCGCTCGTACTCCACGGACCGGCGGAAGAAGTCGAGGCCCATCAGCGTCGGCTCACCCCCCTGCCACGCCACAGTGACCTCGGGCGCCGTGCCGTGCGCCTCGATCAGCTGCCGGATGTAGGCATCGAGCAGTTCGTCCGCCATACGGAACCTGCTGCCCTCGTAGAGCAGCTCCTTGGACAGGAAGAAGCAGTACGTGCAGTCCAGGTTGCAGATCGCCCCGGTCGGCTTGGCCAGCAGATGGAACGGCCGGCGCCGAACGGTCGGATCGGGCAGCTCTACGGTGCTCATCGGCCCAGCATGGGACGCCTGCCCCGCTGACCGCGTCACCCGGCACGGGTGACGCGGTGAGGTTCCCTCGTACGCCGTCAGAGGCGATCGCGAGCACCGTCAGAGGTGATCGCGGGGCGAGCGGGTCGTCCCGGCCGGGCCCGCAGCGGGCCATCGGCCGGCCCGCGGCTCGTCCTGCTCACGTGTGGCGAAGAGCGCGACGAGCACGTCCTTCACCTCCTCTCACCTCGGGCGGCCGCCTCGGCGCTCTCCGTCAGGGTTCCCGCCGCACGACGCACAGCGCCCAGATGACGAAGGCGTACAGCGCGATCAGGATGATCGACCAGAACGGGTAGTACGGGATCGACAGGAAGTTGGCGATGATCAGCAGGCCCGCGATGCCGACCCCGACGACGCGAGCCCACGTGGCGCGGGCGAAGAGACCCATGCTCACGAGGATGGCGATCACGCCGAGGACCAGCTGGATCCAGCCCCAGCTGGTCAGGTCGAACTTGAAGAGGTAGTTGGGGGTGGACACGTAGATGTCGTCCTCGGCGATCGCCATGATGCCCCGGAAGAGGTCCAGGATGCCGGCGATGAACAGCAGGACGCCGGCGAGCGTGGTCAGTCCTCCTGCCGCCGCTTTCGAGGTGTCCGAGCGGTTGTGGGTCGTGGTCATGGGTGTTCCTCACTTCGTCGGTGCGACGCAGCGCCCAACGCTGCTTCTTCGAGCATGCGAGGCGGGTCGGCAGGCGTGATCACCCGAGGCGGGTGATGTCGGCCGGCCGGATCGCTGGTGCGCTGAAGCCCGTGGACGGAAGTGCCCTCAGACGAGCGGTGAAGCGTGGACCGATGTGGCTGTGGCGGACGTGGCCGCCGCGTACGCGCTGGGCTCCCGCCGGCCGGCCTCGACACCGGTGTCGTCGGCGGTGGTTTTCGTCGGCAGGACAAGGAGCAGGACCGGAGGCAGGGAACCGTGTGACGGCGTCCCCTCCCCGAGAACGCCGTCAGACACCGACGGATCACCGCTCGACGACGTCGGCCCGCCCCACGGCCCGATGTGCCGCTCCAGGGCTCTGTCACCCGTAGGGGGTGAGGCGGGACGTGGCCGTCCCTGGTGATGGTGGAGGGGCAACCGGTCAAGGGCTCGGGGCAGCGAGGAGAACCGTCATGGCCAAGCCGTTCAAAGGGAAGATCGCCCTCGACATCCGTGATTCGCAGCCGGACTGGGCACCGTATCTCGCGCCGAAGGCACCCGAGAACGCCCCGAACGTGCTGGTGATCGCGTGGGACGACGTCGGATACGGGACGATGGACTGCTTCGGCGGCCCTGTGCGCACGCCGACGATGTCGCGGATCGCCGACATGGGGGTGCGCTACTCGAACTTCCACACCACGGCGCTGTGCTCCCCGACCAGGGCCTCCCTGATGACGGGCAGGAACGCGACGTCGAACGGGATGGCGACGGTCGCCGAGTTCAGCGCCGGCTTCCCCGGCATCTCCACCCGTATCCCGTTCGAGAACGGATTCATCTCCGAGGTCCTGGGCGAGCGCGGCTACAACACGTACTGCGTCGGCAAGTGGCACCTCACCCCCGGTGACGAGACCAACATGGCCGCGTACAAGGGCCGCTGGCCCCTCGGGCGCGGCTTCGAACGGTTCTACGGCTTCCTCAACGGCGAGTCGAACTCCTGGTACCCGGACCTGATCCACGACAACCACCCCGTCGACCCGCCGGCCACGCCCGAACAGGGCTACCACATCGCCAAGGACTTCTCCGACAAGGCCATCGAGTTCATCCGCGACGCCAAGGCCGTCGACCCCGACAAGCCGTTCTTCATGTACCTCTCCCTCGACGCGGCCCACGCGCCGCACCACGTCTTCAAGGAATGGGCAGACCGGTACAAGGGCGTCTTCGACGAGGGCTACGAGGCGATCCGGCCCGGAATCCTGCGCCGCCAGAAGGACACGGGGCTGCTGCCCGAGGACACCGAGCTCTCCCAGATCAACCCGCACGGCGAGCCCACGGTGACCGGGCCGGACGGTCAGCTGTGGCCGATGCTCGACACCGTCCGGCCCTGGGACGACCTCAGTGCCGACGAGCGAAGGCTGTTCGTCCGCATGGCCGAGGTGTTCGCCGGATACGTCTCCTACAGCGACGACCAGCTCGGCCGGGTCCTCGATTTCCTCGAATCCTCCGGCGATCTCGACAACACGATCATCGTGGCCGTCTCCGACAACGGGGCCAGCGGCGAAGGCGGACCGAACGGGACGTTCAACGAGTGGCGGTTCTTCAACGGCATGGACACGCCGACCGAACTCTCCCTGGAACACCTCGACGAACTCGGCAGCCCGACGTCGTACAACCACTACAACACCGGTTGGGCCTGGGCGTTCGACACGCCGTTCCCGTACTGGAAGCGCTGGGCCGGTTACGAGGGCGGCGTGGCCGACATGTGCCTGGTCGCCTGGCCCGCGGGGATCGAGGCCCGGGGAGAGGTGCGCCAGCAGTACGTCCACGCGGTGGACGTCGTGCCCACGCTCTACGACCTTCTCGGCATCGAGCCGCCCGAAGTGCTCAAGGGCTACCCGCAGAACCCGATCGAAGGCGAGAGCTTCAAGGCGTCGCTCACCGACCCCGAGGCGCCCGGACGCCAGACCCAGTTCTACGCGATGCTGGGGCAGCGGTCCATCTACCACGAGGGCTGGCTGGCCTGCACGGTCCACCCGCCCCTGAGCGGCTGGGGCCACTTCGAGAACGACGTGTGGGAGCTGTACGACCTCACCAACGACCGCGCGCAGTCGACGGACCTGGCGGCGCGGGAGCCGGAACGGCTGGAGACCCTCAAGAGCCTCTGGTACTACTACGCGGGCATCTACAACGGGCTGCCGCTGGACGACCGAAGCGCCCTGGAACAGGTGCTGGCCGAGCGCCCGCACGGCAGCCCCGAGCGCGACCGTTACGTGTACTACCCCGACTCCGCGGCGGTGCCCGAACAGTCCGGCGTGGTGACCAGCGGGCGCTCGTACACCATCGCCGCCGGGGTCGACGTCGGGTCGGCCGACGCCGAGGGCGTTCTCTACGCCCATGGCGGTGTGGCGGGCGGCCACAGCCTCTATGTCAAGGACCACCGCCTGCACTACGCGTACAACTGGGTCGGCAGCAACCTCCAGGTCGTGGACGCGGATCGGGAGCTCCCGCCGGGCAAGCACGTGCTCACGGCCGAGTTCGCGGCGAACGGGCGCAACGGCGACCCCGCCATGCCGGGGGCAACGGGAACCCTCACCCTCTACATGGACGACCAGGAGGTGGGCCGCGAGGACATCGTCACCCAGCCCGGCTCGTTCTGCGTCGTCGGGGACGGGATCTGCGTGGGCCGCGACGACGCCTCGCCGGTCACACCCGACTACCAAGCACCCTTCCCCTTCACCGGCGGCACGATCGACAAGGTCGTCGTCGACGTCTCCGGCGAGCGCTACGTCGATCACGAGGCGCAGGTACGCGGCTGGTTCATGATCGACTGAACGCAGGTCGCCCACGAGCAAGGAGAGCTGGACGAAGGGAGCCTGAGGATGACCGGGAACACGGCCGGTGCGGGAGGCGTCAGCGCCCCCGGCGCGGCGGACGCGCCTGTGCGCGACACTCTGGTCCAGATGACGCTCAACGCGTTCGAACGATCCGGACTGGACTCCGAGACGTACCTGCTGACCCGCATCGCGGCGCTGGTGGCCATGGGTGCCTCCCCCGCCTCGTACCTGCTCAACCTCGGCGCCGCCGACGAGATCGGCGTGCCTCTGGAGAGGATCCAGGGCGCCCTCGTCGCCGTCGCGCCCGTGGTCGGCAGCGCCCGTGTGGTGACCGCCGCGCGCGGCATCGGGGAAGCCTTCGGGCTGGACCTGCTGCCCCTGCTGTCCGGCGGAGGAGAAGAGGAAGGAGCGACGACATGAACCTGGCCTACGACTACCCGGTCCTCGGAGCGTTCTGGACGGTGATGTGGATCTTCCTATGGGTCCTCTGGATCGTTCTGCTCTTCCGGGTCATCGGCGACATCTTCCGGGACGACGAGCTCAGCGGGGCGGCGAAGACGGGATGGCTCGTCTTCGTGGTCCTCGTCCCCTTCCTCGGCGTGTTCGTCTACGTCCTTGCCCGGGGCAAGGGCATGGGCAAGCGCGAGACGAGGCACGTCCAAGCCCAGCAACAGGCTCTCGACGACTACATCCGTGAGACCGCCGGCAGTGGCACCGGGCCCGGGAACGAGGCGGATCAACTCGCCAAGCTCTCCGAGATCCGCGCCAAGGGCGACATCACCGACACCGAATTCCAGCGGGCCAAGGAGAAGATCCTCCACTGAGCCGCAGGCCGGAGCAGGAATCATCTGCTCCCGTGTCCTGCCCGTCGGAACCGGCCCGGTCGTGGTTGTTTTGGAGGCATGACAGGCAAGGTGCGCGCCCGTGTACTGCCGGCCTCACAGCGCCGTTCCCTGGACGAACTGACACAGGATCTCGTTCTGTCGACCGGGGACACCGCGTCCAAGCAGTCGGCCTTCTGGACGATGCTGACGCTGTCCTCGGTCATCGCGGCCGGCGGGGTGCTCACCGACTCGACGGCGACGGTGATCGGCGCCATGATCATCGCGCCGCTGTCCACACCGATCATGGGCATCGCTCTGGGCTCGGTGCGGCGCCGTCGCACCGGGTCGGCCGCGATCGTCCTCCTCGCGTGCCTGTTGGTGATCGCGGTAGGGGTGGTCATGTCGTTGGCTCTGCCGAGCAACTACGACCTGCTGTCGAACAGCCAGATCTCCTCACGTACGTCGCCGGGCCTGATGGACCTGATCGCCGCCCTGGCGACCGGCTTCGCCGGAGCGGTGGCGTTGGCCCGCCGCGACGTCGCCGCCGTGCTGCCCGGCGTCGCGATCGCCATCTCCCTCGTCCCGCCTCTGGTGGTGGTCGGAGTGTGCCTGGGACAGCTGTCGGGATGGCTGGCACTGGGCGCGCTTGCCCTGTTCGTGTCGAACCTCTTCGCCCTGGTCTTCGCCGGCATGGTGGTGTTCGCGTCGCTCGGTTACGCCGCGGAGGCAGACAAGGCAGCCGGGCGCCCCGCCCGGGGGGCATCTGTCGCCATGGCCCTGCTGTTCGTCGTCGTGCTCGTTCCGCTGGCGGCCAACACCGCCACCACGTTGCTGCTCAACGCCTGGACCGGCCGCACCAAGGAGGCCGCGGAACAGTGGCTCGGGGAGGAGTCGGGCGCGACCGTCACGAGTGTCGACGCGGTCTCCCGGACGATGTACATCCACGTTCGTACCCCAGGAGAACTCCCGCCGGTGAAGTCCCTGCTCGACCGGCTCGAGGGACGGATCCCGGACGGCATCCCCGTCGTGGTGGACACTTCGCGCGGTCGGCGTATCGACGCCGGAGAGGTCGGCGACTGAGCGTCGCACCGGCGTCCTGCCCGGAAGGGCCGGCGACTGAGCGTCGCCTGGGCGTCCTGCCCGGAGAGGTCGGCGACTGAGCGTCGCGTGGACGTCCTGCCCGGAAAGGCTGCCGAGGTCCTCCCGGCTTCGCTGAGCGGTCGGTCTCACCGGGATGTACGCAGGAAAGCCGTCGAGGCAGGCGTCAGTGTGTGACGGCCTCGGTCCGCGAGTCGGCGGGGGGAGCGGAGGGAGCATCCAGGAATTCCCGGATCGCGAAGCCCACGAGCGTGATCACGGCGGTCCACACCACGACCGCCGTCGTCGGGTAGCTCCAGGTGAAGAGCACGACCGCGGCGACCACCAGGATGGCCACCCCGATCCAGCGCTTGAAACGGTGGACGAACCGCCCGACCGCCCCGAGGCGCAGCCCTGCCGATGTCGCCACGTCGCGGAGGGCGCCGATGCTTCTCCGGCAGCCGGTGCGGGTGAGAACGGCGATCCGGGACGGACCGGCGAGGAAGGCGCCGATGGCGGTGAAGAGGGCGATCGCGGCGAGCGCGCGCACGCCGGCCCGCAGGAACTTGACCAGTGCGTCGTACACGGATCCTGCGGCGGCCTGGGACGTCCCGGGAGGCAGATGGTCGAGATAGACGTCACGGGCGACGGTGAGGCCGATTCCGAGAACCAGCATGGCGACGAAGACGGCCAGCGCGGCTCCGATGAGAGCGTGCCTCCGGTTGAACGCCACGTACACTCCGGCGGCCGCGATCAGCAACGCGATGACGGGCAGCCAGCCGCCGAGGATCTCCAGCACCCGAACGTAGGTCTTGACCTTGCCGACATCCTCCGACGCGAACACCACGAAGTCCGTGTGGACGACCGGGATCTTCGCGGCGGGCGAGAAGCCGGCGTCGACCAGTTGGTCCTTCACCTGGGCGACGATCGGACCGACGTCGATGACGACCTGGTTGTTCTCCAGCCTGACCGTGCTGTCGGACTGGCCCGTCAATGCTTTGTCCAGCGCCGCGTGCGCCCTGCGGTTGGCGTTCACCCAGACCGTCTCGAAGGCACTGCTGGTGACCACCCGCTCCACCGTGCTGCTGACCAGCCGCTTGAGACCGTTCGCGATCGGGCCGTCCAGATCGCCCAGCAGCGTGGCCACCCGGGGCGGGACACCCTGCTGCGCGGCCGCGTCCGTCAACTGCTTGACCAGCGCGTCCACGTCGACCTGGGCCAGCACGGCGTCGGTGACCCGGTTGGTGACCGCCTGCTGCACATCGGGATCGCTCGCGAGCGGTCCGACGGTGGCGACGTACCGGTCAGTGTCCTGCACGATGCTGTTCGCCCACACGGCGACGACGGACAGCAGCGACAGCAGGGCGGCGAGGAGGATCAGCAGGACCGAGCCGAGCGAGCGGAACGGGTGATGCCGCGCCACCCGGGCTGTCCCGGCACCCTCCAGGGCATTGACCCGCTGCCGGAGTTCGTCCAGCTCGCCGCGTTCCCTGGCCGAGAGCTCGTCACCGCTGTCGCTCATGGCCACCAGCAGATCCGTGTGGCGCACAGCCCGCGACCCGGGCGAAGCCAGGCGGGTGAACGACGTACCGGGGCGCGACGCCAGCGGCCCGATCCCGGGCCTGCACGTCGCAGGTGTCGTCCGTTCCCTCGATGCGGAAGCGGATGGTGTCGCCCGCGGCGCGAGCGTCAAGCAGGTGCAGCTCGTCCTCGGGTACGCGTCCGCCGTCATCACCTTGCGGATCCACGCGCACCTGTGGCCCGGGGAAGAAGACCGCACCCGGGCCGTCACGGACGCCGTGCTCGGCGGCCTGCGGACCGGGTGCGGACCTGGAGACACTGCAACCAAAGAAATCGCAGGTCAGGGGGCATGATCGAAGATCAGGCCTTCTTCGTCTCCCAGAAGATGCGGTCTACCTCGGCGATGAGCTCCAGCGCCTTCTCGCCCGTCTTCGGGTCCGTCGACGCCTTGGCGGCCGAGAGGGCCTTCAGGGTGTCGTTGATGAGCTGGTGCAGCTCCGGGTGCTTCTCGAAGTGCGGAGGCTTGAAGTAGTCGCTCCACAGCACCGAGATGTGGTGCTTGGCGAGCTCCGCGCGCTGCTCCTTGATGACCGTGGCACGCGCGCGGAAGTGCGCGTCCTCGTTGGCCTGGTACTTCTCCTGGACGGCCTTGACCGACTCGGCCTCGATCCGGGCCTGGGCCGGGTCGTAGACACCGCAGGGGAGGTCGCAGTGGGCGCTGACCTTCACCTTGGGGGCAAACAGGCGGGAGAGCATTGAGCTGTCCTTCCTCGTGATCGTCTTCTCAGGTGGGAGATTACTCCCCGAGAAGGCTGTTTTCGCGAGCGCCCCCTAGGGCTTAGGACAAAAGTCCAGGGTCACCATGGGACTCGTGTACGAGTGGACGATCGGATCGGGAGGTGCCGGAATGACGGACGCGGGGCGGGAGCCGGGGCGGGGGGCCGGGCCCCTGTTCGGGATCGCCGAGGTGACGGGGGTGTCCATGGTGCCCACGCTGCTCCACGGCGACCAGCTCCTCGTGCACTACGGCGGGCGGTTGCGGCCCGGCAGCGTGGCCGTGCTGCGTCACCCGCTCCAGCAGGATCTGCTCATCGTGAAGCGTCTGATCGAGCGGCAGGGCGCCGGCTGGTGGGTGCTCGGGGACAACCCGGCCGCCGAGGGCGACAGCCGGGTCTTCGGCGCCGTGCCGGCCGACCTGGTCCTCGGACGCGTACGGGCGCGCTACCGTCCCGTCACGCCCGGGCGTCAGCGGTCCGTCGGGGTGGTGCTCGCCTGGCTGTTCTCCGCGCTGAGGCCGGTCCGGTCCGACCGTTCGGCCTCCAGGCGCTTGCGGGCCCGGTAGGCGGCCACGTTGGCGCGGGTCGCGCAGCGGTCCGAGCAGTAGCGGCGGGAGCGGTTGGTCGAGGTGTCGAGGTAGGCGTTGCGGCACGGCGACGCCTGGCAGAGACCCAGCCGGTCGGCGCCGAACTCCGTGAGGTGGAAGGCCAGCCCCATAGCCGCGATCGCGGCGAAGCCCGCCGTCGCGTTCGAGGGGTGGTCGGCGAGGTGCATGTGCCAGCGTGGATGGCCCTCCTCGTCCAGATAGTCGTGGCCCGAGATCTGCGGGCTGACGGGGAACTCCAGGAGCAGCGAGTTCAGCAGGTCCACCGCCTGGGTGTGGTCGCCCTCGTCCGCCGCGGTGAAGACCGCGCGCAGCCGGGCCCGTACCGAACGGAAGCGCGTCACGTCGGCGTCCGTCACCCGCCGGGCCATCTGGGAGGCCGCGCCGAAGAGCTCCCGGACCGCCTCGACCGACGTCAGGGAGTCCTTGCCGCGGGTCGGCTCCTCGGTGTTGACCAGACGCACGGCGTAGTCCGAGTAATAGGCCAGTTCCACTTGTAGTCCTTACGGCGGAGGTCTAGTGTCGGGTGCGGGAGGGGGTAATGGACGTTCCCCCTTCGAGGGTATTACGAAGAGGGCGAGGTAGAGCGATGACGGACGCGGCGACGACCGGAACCGACTGGGCGGCCTGGCAGGAGAGCTGGGACCGCCAGCAGGAGTGGTACATGCCGGACCGCGAGGAGCGGTTCCGCGTGATGCTCGACATGGTCGAGGCCGTGGTGGGGCCGGAGCCCCGCGTCCTGGACCTGGCGTGCGGTACAGGGAGTATCACGGATCGGCTGCTCAAGCGGTTCCCGAAGGCGACCAGCGTCGGCGTCGACCTCGACCCCGCCCTCCTCGCCATCGCCGAGGGGTACTTCGCGGGCGACGACCGCGTCACCTTCGTGACCGCCGACCTCAAGGACCCGGAGTGGGCCACGGCGCTTCCGTACGACGCGTACGACGCCGTGCTCACCGCCACCGCACTGCACTGGCTGCACACCGAGCCGCTCACCGCGCTCTACGGGCAGCTCGCCCGCCTCGTCCGGGACGGCGGTGTCTTCATGAACGCCGATCACATGATCGACGAGACCACCCCCCGGATCAACGCCGCCGAGCGCGCCCACCGACACGCCGTCATGGAGCGCGCCAAGGCCGCCGGCGCCCTCGACTGGGCCGAGTGGTGGGCCGTGGCCGCCAAGGACCCGGTCCTCGCCGAACCGACCGCCCGCCGTTTCGAGATCTACGGCGAGCATGCCGACGGTGACACGCCGTCCGCCCGCCGCCACGCCGAGATCCTCCGCGCCGCCGGCTTCGCCGAGGCCCGGCCCGTCTGGGCCTCGCCCTCGGACGCCCTGGTGCTGGCCGTGAAGTAACCCGCCCGTGTGTACGGAGAAGGGGCGGTACGGGTTCCCGTACCGCCCCTTCGTCCTGCCGGCCGCAGCAGTCCGGCCGGCTACAGCACCTTGGACAGGAACGCCTTCGTGCGGTCGTGCTGGGGGTTGCCCAGGACGTCGCGCGGGTGGCCGGACTCGACCACGACGCCGCCGTCCATGAAGACGAGGTTGTCGCCGACCTCGCGGGCGAAGCCCATCTCGTGGGTGACGACGATCATCGTCATGCCGTCCTCGGCGAGGTCGCGCATGACGTCCAGGACGTCACCGACCAGCTCGGGGTCGAGGGCCGAAGTCGGCTCGTCGAAGAGCATCAGCTTCGGCTCCATCGCCAGCGCGCGGGCGATGGCGACACGCTGCTGCTGGCCGCCGGAGAGCTGGGAGGGGTAGTTCCCGGCCTTGTCGGCCAGGCCGACCCGGTCGAGCAGCCGCTCGGCCCGCTCACGGGCCACGGCCCGGCTCTCGCCCTTCACCTGGATCGGCGCCTCCATGACGTTGGCCAGGGCCGTCATGTGCGGGAACAGGTTGAAGCGCTGGAAGACCATGCCGATGTCGCGGCGCTGGGCGGCGACCTCGCTGTCCTTCAGCTCGTAGAGCTTGTCGCCCTTCTGGCGGTAGCCGACGAGCTGACCGTCGACGTAGAGCCGGCCGGCGTTGATCTTCTCGAGGTGGTTGATGCACCGCAGAAACGTCGACTTGCCGGAGCCGGAGGGACCGATGAGGCAGAAGACCTCGCCGTTGTTCACCTCGAGGTCGATGCCCCGCAGGATGTGCGCGGGTCCGTAGGACTTGTGGACGCCCTCGGACTTCACCATGAGGGTCATCGGGTCACCGCCTCACGGTTCGAGAATCGGGTGAGGTTCGTCTTGATCTTCTGCCAGGGCGTGGGCGGCAGGGAGCGCAGCGAGCCCTTTGCGTAGTGGCGCTCCAGGTAGTACTGGCCGACGCTGAACACCGAGGTGAGGATCAGGTACCAGATCGAGGCGACGAAGAACATCTCCATGACCGCGAACGAGGTCGAGGCGATGTCCTGCGCTGCGCGCAGCAGGTCCGGGTACTGGACGGCGACCACCAGGGAGGAGGTCTTGAGCATGTTGATGAACTCGTTGCCGGTCGGCGGGATGATGACCCGCATCGACTGGGGCAGGACCACGCGGCGCATGGTCTTGGCCTGGGACATGCCGAGCGCGTGAGAGGCCTCGGTCTGGCCCTCGTCGACCGACTGGATGCCCGCCCGGACGATCTCCGCCATGTACGCGCCCTCGTTCAGGCCCAGGCCCAGCAGGGCGGCCAGGAACGGCGTCATGACGTCGGTCATCTCGTCCTTGTAGAACCCGATGTTGAACACCGGGAAGATCAGGGCGAGGCTGAACCAGATGAGGAGCTGGACGTAGACCGGGGTGCCCCGGAAGACCCAGATGTAGAGCCAGGCGACCGAACTGGTGACCGGGTTCTTCGACAGACGCATCACGGCGAACAGCACACCCAGGGCGAGGCCGAGGGCCATCGAGGCGACGCTGATGAGGATGGTGTGCCACAGACCGCTCAGGATCGTGGAGTCGAACAGCTTCTCCGGAATCGTGGCCCAGCGGACGTTGCCCTGGGAGAAGGCGGAGCCCAGCAGGACCAGGAGGGCGACCACGACGACGCCGGCGACCCAGCGTCCGTAGTGGCGGACCGGAATGGCCTTGATGGCCTCGGGCGGGACCCCCGACGGGGCGGGCGACGCCCCGTCGGGAACCTTGTCGAGCTTGTCAGTCACAACGACTGCCCTTCAGTGGTGCGTAGGATCAGGAGCCGCCGTTGATCTTGGCCGCGGGGATCGCGCCGTCCCCGGCGTTCCACTTGTCCAGCGCCGCCTTGTAGGTGCCGTCCTTGATGATCGCGTCCAGGGCTTCCTTGAGCGCGTCACGCAGCTGCGTGTCCTTCTTGTCGACCGCGATGCCGAAGTAGCCCGCGTCCGTCTTGTTGGCGATGGCCTCGAAGTCGTTGCCGCCGCCCGCGGTCTTCGCGATGTACGCGGCGACCGGCGAGTCGTTCAGGTCGGCGACGGCGCCGCCCGCCTTGACGCGGGTCTGGGCCTCGGCGTCGGTCGGGAAGGACTCGAAGGTGAGGGCGGGCTTGCCGTCCTTCTTGCACTTCTCGGCCTGGTCCTTGGCGGCCTGCTCGTACGTGGTGCCTCGCTGGACGGCGAGCTTCTTGCCGCACAGGTCGTCCAGGGACCGGATGTTCTCCGGGTTGCCCTTCTTCACCAGGATGCCGGTGGAGGCGGTGAAGTAGTCGACGAAGTCGACACCCGTCCCGACCTTCTGACCCTTGTCGTCCAGACCCTCCTGGCGGGCCTTGGTGTCGGTCATCGAGGACATCACGATGTCCGTACGGCCGGTCGGCAGCGCGGTGAGCAGCGTGTCGAAGGTGCCGCTGTTGAACTGGAATTCCACACCGAGCTGCTTGGACAGGGCGGCGGCGATGTCGGGGTCGACACCGACGACCTTGTCCCCCTCCTTGAACTCCATGGGGGCGTAGGTGGCGTCCGTGCCGACCTTGATGACGCCGGCCTTCTGGATGTCGGCGGGCAGCTTGGAGAAGAGCGGGGCGTTGGAGGCGGCGCCGGTCTTGGTGCCCTCGGCGGAGCCGCCCTCGGTCTGGTCGCCGCAGGCGGTCAGCAGCATGGAGCCGGCGACCGCGACGGCGGCGACCGCGGCAAGACGGGAGGTGCGGGTCTTGGCGGTCGTGCGGCGCGTGGAGCGTGCGGTCATGGTCGGGTTCCTCCGGCTGTATGAGGGAGTTGCCATAGGCCGCACGCACCTTCGGGTGTCGCGACCTCGTGTGATTACGCGCATCTTGCCATTCGGACTGCCCGATTCGGACGGCCTCGCATGTCAAAATCGGATAACGGGTGACCCCCGAATCCCGACAGGCCGGTACATCAGGGCCGGACCTTCTTCCGAGATTGCCTGTCACCGCCGAAAAATCTGCGGTCGATCTCGCCATTCGGACGACACGAATACCACGATTCGGTCCACCTATGAACATATCCGGACATCAGGCGACGCGCCTGGTGTGCGCAAGGTGCCGATACGGCTGTATGAGCCACATCACCGCTCCGTATTGGACTCGTCTACGGTGATGTACGTCCGGTAAGAAGGATCCTTACACCCCTCATCCGGGGCTCAGGGCGCGTTGTGCGGCGCGCCCGCGCGGTTGCCAGACACGGCGACCGCGGGACCCGCCCACCCCTCAACCAGGAGTGGCCACCCTCAAATGAAGAAGACTTAAGGGGTCAACCCAATGGCAGCGGAGATCGTCAATCCTCGCAGCGAGAGCGGTACGGATGGGGCTCAGGAGCCCTTCGATCCGGCGTTCGCGCTGCATCGCGGCGGCAAGATGGCCATCTCGGCCACGGTGCCGCTGCGCGACAAGGACGACCTGTCCCTCGCGTACACGCCCGGCGTCGCCAAGGTGTGCACCGCGATTGCCGAGCAGCCGGAACTGGTCCACGACTACACCTGGAAGTCTCAGGTCGTCGCGGTCGTGACCGACGGTACGGCGGTGCTCGGACTCGGCGACATCGGCCCGGAGGCCTCGCTTCCGGTCATGGAGGGGAAAGCGATCCTCTTCAAGCAGTTCGGCGGCGTGGACGCGGTGCCGATCGCGCTCGCGACCACGGACACCGACGAGATCGTGGAGACCGTCGTCAGGCTCGCCCCGTCCTTCGGTGGAGTGAACCTGGAGGACATCTCGGCGCCGCGGTGCTTCGAGATCGAGCGCAAGCTCCAGGAGCGCCTGGACATCCCCGTCTTCCACGACGACCAGCACGGCACCGCCGTCGTCACCCTCGCCGCGCTCCGCAATGCGGCGAAGCTGACCGGCCGTACCCTCGGTGACCTGCGCGGAGTCATCTCCGGCGCCGGTGCGGCGGGTGTCGCCATCGCCAAGTTCCTCCTCAAGGCGGGGCTCGGCGACGTGGCCGTCGCGGACCGTAAGGGCATCGTCAGCCTGGACCGGGACGACCTGACCCCGGTCAAGCGCGAACTCGCGGAGATCACGAACAAGGCCGGCCTCTCCGGCTCCCTGGAGACCGCCCTGGCCGGCGCGGACGTCTTCATCGGCGTCTCCGGCGGTACGGTCCCCGAGGCCGCGGTCGCGTCCATGGCGCCGAACGCGTTCGTGTTCGCCATGGCCAACCCGAACCCGGAGGTCCACCCCGACGTCGCGCACAAGTACGCGGCCGTCGTGGCGACCGGTCGTTCGGACTACCCGAACCAGATCAACAACGTGCTCGCCTTCCCGGGCATCTTCGCGGGTGCCCTTCAGGTCCGTGCCTCCCGGATCACCGAGGGCATGAAGATCGCCGCCGCCGACGCGATCGCCGGCGTGGTCGCCGACGAGCTCTCCGCCGAGTGCGTGATCCCGTCGCCGTTCGACGAGCGCGTCGCCCCGGCCGTCGCGGCCGCGGTCGCCGCCGCCGCCCGCGCCGAGGGCGTGGCGCGCCGCTGACGCGTCCGTCGCACCGCGAAGGGCCGTTCCCCAACCCGGGGGGCGGCCCTTCGCCGCGTGTGGGGCCCGGGGGCGGCCCGTCGTCCTGTGTGGGGTCCGGGGGCCTGTCGTCGTGTGTGGGGTCCGGGGGTGGCCCTTCGTCGTGTGCAGGGATCGCCGAGGCGTCTCGCGGCCCCACGGACGGGCGGCCGCGCGGGCCGCCGCCGTCACACGCTGATGCGTGTGTCACATCCGTGCGTGGTTCCGCCGCGCGGGTGGGGGACCCTACGCTCGGCCCATGTTCGCTGCCTACGCCGCCCGAATCGACCGCGACCAGCCCCTGAACGGCCTTGAGCTGGGGGAACGACCCGAGCCCGAGGTGCGTCCCGGGTGGACCACCGTCACCGTCAAGGCCGCCTCGCTCAACCACCACGACCTCTGGTCGCTGCGCGGGGTCGGGCTGCCCGAGGAGAAGCTGCCGATGATCCTCGGCTGCGACGCCGCGGGCATCGACGAGAACGGCAACGAGGTCGTCCTGCACTCCGTCATCGGTCAGTCCGGCCACGGGGTCGGCCCCGACGAGCCCCGCTCCATCCTGACCGAGCGCTACCAGGGCACCTTCGCCGAGCGCGTCACCGTTCCCTCCTGGAACGTGCTCCCCAAGCCCGAGGAGCTCTCCTTCGAGGAGGCCGCCTGCCTCCCGACCGCCTGGCTCACCGCGTACCGCATGCTCTTCACCAACGCGGGCGTGCGCCCCGGCGACTCGATCCTCGTGCAGGGCGCGGGCGGCGGGGTCGCCACCGCCGCCATCGTCCTCGGCAAGGCCGCCGGCCTGCGGGTCTTCGCCACCAGCCGGGACGAGGCCAAGCGCAAGCGGGCCGTCGAGCTCGGCGCCGTCGAGGCGTACGAGCCGGGCGCGCGGCTGCCGAAGCGCGTGGACGCGGTCATCGAGACCGTCGGCGCCGCCACCTGGTCGCACTCGGTCAAGTCACTGCGCCCCGGCGGCAGCCTGGTGATCTCGGGCGCCACGAGCGGCGACCGCCCCTCGCACGCCGAGCTGACCCGGATCTTCTTCCTGGAGCTGAAGGTCGTCGGCTCCACCATGGGCACCAAGGACGAGCTGGAGGACCTTCTGTCGTTCTGCGCCGCCACGGGCGTACGGCCGGTGATCGACGAGGTGCTGCCCCTGGAGCGGGCGCGCGAGGGCTTCGAGAAGATGGCCTCGGGCGAGCTTTTCGGAAAGATCGTCCTGACGACGTCTTGATGGATCGTCAGATCTGCTGATGGGATCTCCGGCACCGCGCTCACCGCGAGCGCCTCGTGCCGGAGGTTCCGTTGTCACGAACGTCACGAACGTCACGAACGTCACGAACGTTGCGAGCGTTGCGTACGCCCCTTGCCGTAGGCGCCGTCGTCGCCGCGCTCCTGGCCCCCACGGCCGCACGCGCCGACCCCGGAACGACGGCGACCGGCATACCCGCCGTCACCGACGACCGCGGCCGTGCCCTCACCCTGCGCGGCTGGAACGTCGAGGACAAGGTGAACCGTGGGGACCGGGCCCTCACCGCCATCACCGAGCGGCACTTCAGGGACATGCGAGCCAAGGGCTTCAACTTCGCCCGGCTGCTCGTCTTCTGGGACGACCTGGAGCCGCAGAGCGGGCTCTACAGCCAGGCATACCTGCGGAAGATCGAGCGCGTACCGGACTGGGCGGAGAAGTACGACGTACAGGTCCTCATCGACGCCCACCAGGACGTCTTCGGACCCGCCTTCGGCCACCGGGGCGTGCCCGCCTGGGCGACCAGGACGGACGGGCTGCCCTTCACCCCACACCCGGACGACTGGTTCGCCGAGTACTTCGAGCCGGCCGTGCAGCGCGCCTTCACCCATCTCTACGAGGACGAGGACCTGCGGCGCGCCCAGGCGGCGATGTGGCGCGTGCTCGCCGACCGCTTCGAGGACCACCCGGCCGTCCTCGGCTACGACCTGATCAACGAGCCGATGGGGGAGCTGCGCGAGGGCGAGGACCTGCCGACCGCCGCCCGCCGGATCGAGCGCGAGCAGCTGACTCCGATGTACAACCGGCTCGCGGACGCCGTTCGCTCGGTCGACCGGGACACCTGGATCTTCGTCGAGCCGACGCCGATCGTCGGCGAGGGCGTGCCGACCGGCCTGGGCAGGATCGAGGACCGGAAGGTCGTCTACGCCCCCCACTTCTACAACACCGCGATGGAGGCGGGCGCCGACTACGACCCGGCGGCGGGCTGGATCGAGATGTACGAGCAGGCGGTGACCCGGTACCCCGAGGAGTACAAGGTCCCGGTCGTCGTGGGGGAGTGGGGACCGCTCAACAACTCCCTGCCGAACATGAACCGCTTCTACCGTGAGGCGATGGCCTCCCTCGGCCGGTACGGCAGCGGCTGGGCGGGCTATGTCTGGTGCTATGGCGGCGGGTACTGCGCGGTGGACGGCGCCGGGGCCCTCCGTACGAACAAGGAGCTGACCGTCGAGCCCTACGCGGAGGCGGTCGCGGGCACGGTCACCTCCTCCTCGTACGACTCCGGGACGGGCGTCTACCGCCTCGCGTACGAGTCGTCCCGGCGCGGCACCCGGGTCACCGAGCTGTCGCTTCCCCCGGGCGCCTGGCAGGTGACGGCCCGGGGAAAGGCCGTGGTGCGCCGCGAGGGCGCGGGCAGGGCCCAGGGTGCGGGCGGCGTTCGGGGCGCGGGCAAGGCCTGGGTCCTCGCGGCGCCGGGTGCCCGGGTGACGGTGACGGTCACCCGGGAGACCCGTCAGGAGGTGTCGTCCTAGGCGTCCTCGCGTTCCGGGCGCAGCAGGGAGGCGATCCGGTCCGCCGCCGTGGACAGATGGCGGCGGGCCTCCGTCAGCTGGGCCGCAGTCACCCCGTGGTCCCGGGCCGCGTCGCGCACGTCGTCGCGGAAGCGGTCCAGGAGCCGGTCGAGATCGCGGGCCGGCTCGCCGGTCGACTCGACCGTCGCGGCCCAGTCCGAGACGGCCTCCTCCGGGGAGGAGACGCGGCCCGACGCCTTGGGGTGCGTCGTGCCCGTGACCAGGCCCCCCAGCTGCGCGGTGATGTCCGAGATGCCCTCCCAGACCCCCGACGGCCAGTCGCCGCGCGCGAAGCGGTCCTGGACCTGTTCCTGGACCTGCTGGGCGATCCGCTGGAACTCCTTCGCCTGTCTGCGCGCCGACTGCGCCTCCTCGCGGGCCTGGCGGGTCTGTTCCCTCCACTCCTGCTTGGCGCGGCGCAGCTCCTCCTTGGCGTCGCCGAACGAGGAGCCCTTCTGCCGGGTCTCGCTCGCCGCCGCGCGCATCTCGCTGCGCAGCTTGCCCGCCGCCCCGCGCACGTCGTCGCGGATCTCGGCGGCGAGCTCGGAGACCGACTCCCGGATCTCCCGCTCCAGGTCGTCCAGTTCGCCGCCGCGGCCGGCCAGCTCCGCGCGGCCGGCGTCGGTGATCGAGTACACCTTGCGGCCGCCCTCCGTGGCGTGCGTGACCAGGCCCTCGGCCTCCAGCTTGGCGAGCCGGGGGTAGACCGTGCCGGCGGAGGGGGCGTACAGCCCGTGGAAGCGCTCCTCCAGGAGTCTGATCACCTCGTAGCCGTGGCGAGGAGCCTCGTCGAGGAGCTTGAGCAGGTAGAGGCGCAGTCGGCCGTGAGCGAAGACGGGCGGCATGTCACAGCACCTTTCCGGAGGCGTGGTCGAGGTCGTCGGAGCCGACCGGGTCCGGGCGGCGCAGGAGGGCGATCGAGCCGGAGACCGTCGTGGCCTTCAGCGTGCCCCGGCCCTCGCCCAGCGTGCCGGTGATGGTCTTGGTCCCCCACTGCCCGGTGACCCGCAGGTCGTCGAATGCGTTGGAGACGGAGCCGCTCGTGGTGCTCGCCTCGACCCGGGTGTCCGACGGATGCGGGATCCGGATGGCGACCTCGCCCGAGACGCTCGTCAGCCGGATGTCGGCGGGCGGGCCGTCCAGGTCGACGGCGTCGAGATCGATCACCATGTCCCCGCTGACCGAGTCGGCGCGCACGGAGGATCCCGAGCCGTCGATGACCGTCAGATCGCCCGTCACCGTGTTGACTCTCAGCGCACCCGTGACCGACTGGGCCTCCAGGGAGCCGGAGACGCTCTCCGCGTGCACCGGGCCGGAGAGCCCGACGAGCGTGGTGTCGCCCGTGACGCCCTTGACGTCCGTACGCCCCTTGATGCCGGAGATGACCGCGCCCGCGCTCACCACGCCCACCTCGACGTCCGCACCGGCCGGGACGGCCACCGAGACGACGGCCCGGCGGCGGTGCCCCTTGCGGTCGAACCACTTGAGGAAGCCCTGCCAGTGCAGGTCCTCGTAGGTGACGGTGAGGGTGGAGCCCTCCTGGGTCACGATCAGCGGAGGGCCCTGGATCTCGGAGACCTCCAGGCGGGCGGTGCTCTCGGCGGTGCCCACCACGTTCACCGTGCCGCCGACGACACGCACCTGGAGGCGGCCCACGGGGTCGGTCAGCATGAGTCTCGTCGGCTCGGCCACGGACCACTCTGTCATCGTGCTGACCTCCCGTATCGGTGTCGCAACATATCGCGTCCTCGGTAGACACGATATATCGCGGTACAGGGAAGTCAACCCCCGTTCGGCGTGGACGCGGGCGAAGAATTGCCCTCTTATGCGGACAAACTGTCCTAGCGTAAGGCCCATGAACGCGACATCCGGATCGAGCCCCGTCGGCGCTCTGCTGCTCTGCCGCGCCGAGCCGCCGACGGTCCGCCCACCGGCCCAACTGCTGCGCGAAGAACTCCTCCTCGCCCCGGCCGGAACCGAATGGAGCGTCGTCGTCCCGGAGGGGAAGCCCTGGCTCCACGGCGGCGAGCCCGTCGAACGGGTCGTCAGCGGCTGGGCCACCGCGCTGGCCGTCTCCGCCGCCACCTGGCCCGTCCTCGCGCTGTGGTGGGACGCGGACCGGGCCGGTTTCGTCCTCGCCTCCGGATTCCGCCGCACGGTCGGCTACACCTGGCTCGCGGACGGCACCCCGGTCGGCGAGGACGAGGCCATGCGCACCTTCGCGGCCCGCCTCGCCCTCGATCCCGTACTCGATCTCCAGGCCCTGGAGCCGCTCACCGAACCGGACAAGGACGCCGACGCCCACGCCAGGCTCGTCGGCCTGACCGCCGTCCTCGCCCGCGTCGGCCTGGCCCTGCCCACCGGACTCGACCCCGGAGAGAGCGCGGACCGGCTCCGCTCCGTCGCTCTGGCACAGGGGGCCGAGGAGCTCGAATGGGCCGGCTGGCGCGACGCCGTGCGCGCCGAACTCGACGCGGTGGAGGGCGGCCCGCTCGGCCCGTTCCTACGCGGCCCCAGGGCCCGGCTGGTCGGCGCGGTCCAGCTCGGGGCGGGGCTGCCGCTGCTCGCCTGGGGAGTCGCCCGCCGCAACGGCGGCTGGACGGCGGCGGGGGTGCTGCTGGTCGCGCAGGGCGCGCTGGGACTCGCGTACGACCGACTGCGCGGTGACCGGACGGGCATCGCCTGACCGCGACCGCGCGGTGCACGACCCGGCGGTGATCGGCGACGCGACGAAGGCCCCTCGGCCCGTCACTCCTGACCGGCAGGACCGTCGGTCAGTGACCCGGAAAGGGGTCCCTGCGCGTCCTCACTCGTCCTCGTCCTCGTCGTCCAGACGGGCCAGCCAGGTCGCGAGGCGCTCGACCGGCACCTCGAAGTCGGGGTTGAGGTCGACGAACGTACGGAGCTGCTCGGCGAGCCACTCGAAGGAGACCTCCTCCTCGCCGCGCCGCTTCTCCAGTTCCTCGATGCCACGGTCAGTGAAGTACATGCGATCAGGATAGGCCGTGCTCCCGACGGGGCCCTCGCGCTTGTCAGTGGCAGCGATTAGCCTTCCTCATCATCGTTTCGGGGAGCGGGGGGCCGCTGTGACGCACGGGATCGCTCGGGTACGACTGGACGACGGCACACCTATCTGGGCCCGCATCAGCGAGCCGGACGAACTCGGGAGGGGCGGCGGCTTCACGGACACCGGCATCGGCGACCGGGTGATCTCGATGGCCGGGGGTCTCACCGACGTCGTACGGGGGGTCGTCGGCTCGCTGCGGGACGGGCTCGATCCTCAGTCGCCGGTCGAAGTCGCCGTCAGCTTCGGCATCGAGCTCTCCGCCCAGGCGGGCAAGGTGATCAGCGTCCTCGCGGAGGGCGGCGGTACGGCCTCGATCTCGGTCTCCCTCACCTGGACCGAACCGGGCCCGGGGGGTGGGCACAGAGGGAAGGACGAGGGCGGGGGGAAAGCAACGAGTGAAAGC
>NZ_JBHUYJ010000012.1:0-70374 GCF_042668715.1 Streptomyces sp. NPDC057271 | reverse complement strand
CCGGGCCCGGGCGCCGACCCGGCCGAGAGCCAGGGTCCCGGCGCCCAACCGGCCGAGAGTCCGGGCCTCGGCGCCGACCCCGCCGCGGAGCCCGGACCCGGACCCGGATCCATGCCCGTGCGGGTGCCCGGTCCCGCACCGGCGCCCGACACCGGACCGCTCCACCGCCCGGCGGCCGATGGCGCCGTATGAGCGCCTTCGAATCACTCGTGCGCCCCGCACTGGTACGCGTCGCGGCTCCCGGTGACGGGTATGACCCGCTCGGCGACCGGTACTGGGGCACCGGCTTCTTCATCGCCCCCGGCTGGGTGCTGACCTGCGCCCATGTGGTGGCAAAGGGGGGAAGCGCGGTGTGGAAAGGCGAGCGGGCCGTCGGCATCGTCTGGGACGGCGGCGTCACGACCGGCGAGGTCGTCCTGGCCAGCCCGCGCCCCACCGTGCCCGAAGAGGAGCTCCACCGGTGGGACTTCCCCGACCTCGCGCTCGTCCGCGTCCCCGACGCCAGGGACGCGAGCTGCGTACGGCTCAGTGAGCGCAGGCCCGTGATCGCGGAGCCCATCCCGGTCGGGCTGCACGGCTGGTCCCGGGTGACCGGCCGGCTCGGCATCCGCGAAGCCGTCGGCGAGGTCCACGGCGTCGACGGCGAGGCCCTCCTGCTGCGCGGGACACAGCCCGTGGAGGGGCTCTCCGGCGGACCCGTGGTCGACCTCGACCGCGCGGTCGTCATCGGCCTCAACAAGGGGCGTGGCGCGGACGAGGGCGCCGCCGTCCCCATCACCTCCCTGCGCCGGCTCTACCGGGAGCGCGGCGGCGAGGTGCTCTCCGAGGTCATGCGCGAGCACGACCGGCACCACCTCGCCCGTTACCGCTCGCTCTCCGGCGTGCCCGACTGGACCAGGGCGCAGCTCCGGCACCGCCCGCCCACCGCTCAGGGCGGCCTCGACCCCGGGCGCCGGATCCATCTCTACGGACGGCTCGCCGAACTGCCCCAGCCCACCGGACCGGGCGACGTGCTGCACCTTGTCGACGAGGCCCGGAGGCTGACGGTCGGCCACGACCTGCGCCCCGTGCTCGAAGTCGCCCCGCGGACCTGGCGCGAGGGCGTCGGACTGCTCCACGAACTCCACGATCCGAACCAGGAGGAGGAGACCGCGTCCGGTCTCGGTCTCAACGCCGTGTTCGTGTACGCGGCGAAGGTCGCCCGGCACGTCAGGGAGCGGCACGGGGAGAGCCAGGTGATCCGGCACCTGGCCGACTGGGTGACCGACGCAGCCGCCGAGACCCCGCTGCTCACCCGCCAGGCGATCGCCGCCGTGCTGGCGGCCGGCCGTCCCACCGGGAGCCGGACGGCACGTGAGGCCGGGGCGCGGGCCGACGTCCTGGTGGAGATCGACACCCCTCCGTACGGCCGGAAGTTCCCCTGGCGGGTGAAGCTGCTCTTCGACGGGCACACGATCACGCCGCTGCACGGGGACGACGAGGGAGTCGAGCGCGAGCGACTCCGGGACACCCTGCGCGAGCCGCTGGCGGACGCGCTGGCCCGGGGTGACCGCGGGGAGCATCTGGCCGCCGTGGAGGCGCTGTTACCGCGTGAACTCTTCGACGAACCCCTCGACACCTGGCGGCTCTCGCCCGACGACGAGCTCTTCGACGAGCGCTCGCTGCCCCTCGGTCAGCGCCGGATCGTCGTCATACGGGACGCGGCCCGCAACAAGCGGCCGCCGGCTCCCGAGTGGCACATGCGCTGGCGGACGGCCGGGCTTGGGCCCCTGCGCGCGGTACCGCTGCGCGCCGAGGTGCTCACGGCGGGAGGGGACGCCGCCCACGCCGCGCGGACCCGCCGTGAGTCCCCACGCCAGGCCTGGGTACGGCTCTCCGAGGCCGACGACGGCTCGGTGCCGGTCTACTGCGGTCCCGTGGGCAGCGGCGACGGGCTCAAGGCCATGGCGGCCGCGCTCGCCGCAGGGCACCCCATCGCCCTGTGGCGCAGCGGGCCCCACGATCACGCGGACTGCGCCGAGTTCCACGAGCGGGCGGACGGGCTGCTCCTGGAGGCGGGGCGGGCCGAGGCGCTGCACGGGCCGGTCATCTCCCTGCGTAAACGAGTGGCCGCCGACGCGGACCTCATGGGCATGGACGTGGGCACGGAGCTGCCCTGGGACGCGGATCCGGACGACGGACCGGACGGCGCCCTGGCACCCGAGCCCACGACGGTGACCGACCCCGACCCCGCCGCCGACACCGACCCCGACCCCCACGCCGACACCGACACCGACCCCGACCCCCACGCCGACACCGACACCGACACCGACCCCCACGCCGACACCCCCGCCGCCGCCGCCGAGTCCGAGTCCGTGACCGCCACGGCAGCGGCGAGCGGGTCCGCGATCCCGGCCGCCCGGGTGCCCGCGCGTTCCGAACACGCCTGGGCCGAGCATCTCTCCGTGTTGTTCGACCCGCCGGACCGGCCCCCGCGCGAAGATCCGCTCCAGGGCCCGCCGATGCTCGGCGAGGAGGAGTGGTGACCATGCGAACGACTCCGCGGACACCCGGACAATCGGTCCGGTTTGAGCGTCGGCAGCGCAAGGGGCCGGGCGGTATTTTCGACGGGCCGGGCCATGACACCACAGCCAGGAGGAGTCCATCGTGAACGATTGGCGGATCTACCGTGGTGCCGGCCACCCGCACGACGAGATACGGCGGTTGCCCGCACCGCCGCCGTGGCGGGACTTCTCGACCGGCGGGGCCGACGACACCCTCGCCGGTTCCGACCGGCGGCTCGGGGTGCGCCGTCGACTGGTCCAGAACCACCATCCCCGCCCCGCCGAGACCGACGCCGTCAACGCCGCGCTCTATCTGCGCAGGCCGCTGCTGGTCACCGGCAACCCCGGCACCGGGAAGTCCACACTCGCCCACGCCGTCGCCCATGAACTGGGCCTGGGCCGCGTGCTGCGCTGGCCGATCGTGAGCCGCTCCACCCTCCTGGACGGGCTCTACCGCTACGACGCCATCGGCCGGCTCCAGGACGTCCAGCTGGAGCGTGCCCAGGCCGGGTCGGCGGTGCCCGCGGCGACGCCCGCCGGTATCGGCTCGTACATCCGGCTCGGACCGCTCGGCACCGCGCTGCTCCCCTCCGAGCAGCCCCGCGTCCTCCTCATCGACGAGCTCGACAAGAGCGACCTCGACCTGCCGAACGACCTGCTGAACGCCCTGGAGGAGGGCGAGTTCGCCATTCCGGAGCTGGAGCGGCTGGCCGACCGTGAGCCCGTGGTTCAGGTGCTGACGGACGACGGCCGCAAGGTGCCCGTCCAGGGCGGACGGATCCGCTGCTCCACGTTCCCGTTCATCGTGCTCACCTCCAACGGCGAACGGGACTTCCCCGCCGCCCTGTTGCGCCGCTGCATCCGCCTGGAGCTGGAACCGCCGGGCGAGGAGCAGCTCGGCGCCATGATCGAGGCACACCTCGGGCCCGACGCGGCAGCGGGGGAGGAGGGCCTGGTCAGCCGCTTCCTGAACCGCGAACCCGGCGAGGTCATCGCCACCGACCAGCTCCTGAACGCGATCTATCTGACCCAGCACGCCCCCCGCACCGAGCGGGTGACCCGGGAACGCATCGCGGACATGCTCATGCAGCCGCTCGATCAGCCGAGGTGATGGCCGGATGCACCGGATGCATCTGGAGGAGCTCACCCGCAGACTGCGGGCCGGCGGCCAGGACCCCACGGCCGAGGAGGTCGCGGACGCCGTCTGGCTCGCCCAGTGGCTGCCGCGTGCCGCCCCGGACCCGGCGGACGGAGCCGTCGACGGCGCGGGAGACGGCCGGGCGGAGGGAGGGGGCGAGACCCGGGCGCCGGAGGAGGGGCGAGATCCGGCCACGGGAGAGGGCGGCGGCGAACTCGGGGACGCCCTGACGGGTGCGGGCGCCGACGGCGAGCGCGACCCTGCGCACGACAGCGGTACGGGCCAGGTCACGGGGCACGGCACGGGCGCCGGCCCCGGCCGCGGCGACGACGGAGCCCACCCCGTCCGCCCCACCGAGGACGTCGACATCGCCCTGCTCGTCGGAGCCGGGGGCCACGGCTCCTCCCGTAGGGAGCGGAACAGGGCCCTCCCCGTCCGCGCGCCCGGTGCCAACGCCCTGCCCGGCCTCCTCGGCCTGCAGAAGGCGCTCCGCCCGCTGCGCCACTACGCCCACTTCCCGGTCCGGCCCGGCGAAGGCCTCCTCGACGAGGAGGCGACCGCCGAACGCAGCGCCGCCGCGGGCATCCTCACCCCCGTCCTCCGCCCGGCCGCGGGCCGCCGCCCCGACATCCAGCTCCTCATGGACTCCGGCCCCGCCATGGTCGTCTGGACCCGCATGGTCGAGGAGCTGCGCCAGGCCTGCCAGCAGTCCGGCGCCTTCCGCGACGTCCAGGTCCACCGGCTGTACGACACCGGCGACGGCGCTCCGCTGGTCACCACCACCTCGGGCGCGGACGGCAGGCCCCGGCTGCGCCCCGGCGACCAGCTCCACGACCCCACCGGCCGCCGTCTCACCCTGATCGTCAGCGACTGCGTCGGCCCCCTCTGGCAGCGCGGCGCGGCCCAGCGGCTCATCCACCAGTGGCCCCGGCAGTCCCCGCTCGCCCTCGTCCAGCCGCTGCCCCCGAGGCTCTGGCCCCGGACCGCGCTCACGGTCGAACCCGGCCTGCTGCTCCGCCCCGCGTCCCCCGGCGGGCACACCGGGTTCCAGCCCGACGAGGAGCCCTGGGAGCCCGTCGCCCCTGACACGCGCGCGGTGCCCGTGCTCACGCCCACGCCCGAGGCGTTCGCCTCCTGGGCGCGACTCCACGCCGGCCACGGCTCGGGCGGGGTGCGCGGCTGGGCGGCCATGATCGCGCCCGAGCCGCCGCGACCGTCCGCCGCGGCGGCGAGCACCGCGCGGACCGCACCTCCCGGCAGGGCCCGCACCCCGCGCAACGACGAGGAGCTGCTGCGCGCCTTCACCGCCGGCGCCTCGCCCGGCGCGCTGCGGCTCGCCGTCCATCTCGCCGCCGCCCCGCTCGCCCTCCCCGTGATGCAGCTCGTGCAGCGCGCCATGCTGCCCGACACCGGCCCCATGGAGCTCGCGGAGGTCCTGCTCAGCGGGCTGCTGCGCCGACTGCCCGGCCCCTCCCCGTACCCCTGCTTCAGCTACCCGCCCGGTGTCCAGCAGCATCTGCTCGGCTCCCTGGACCGCAGCGCCGCCGCGCTGGTCCTCAAACACTGCTCCGAGTACGTGGAGCGCACCTTCGGCCAGGGCATGCGCAACTTCCCGGCGCTCGCGGCCGCCCAGCTCGCGGGCCACCCCACGGACGACGGCCGGGCGGCCGCGGCCGGCGCGATCGAGGGGACCGACGAACCCACCGGCCCGGTCGGCACGGAACCCGAACTCTTCGCCCGCATCCCCGCGCGCGTACTCCGCTTCTACCACCCCGACCTGATCACCCCCGACCCGCTGGCCGCCGCGCGGCGGCTCTTCGAGCAGTGGCTGGGCCAGTCCGACCCCTCGCTCCTCGTCCGGTGCCGTCAACAGGCCGAGGCCGCACTTCCGGAGCACCCCGTCGAAGCCGGGATCCTGCTCGGCCGCGTGCTGTACGCGGAGTCCGGCACCGCCGTCGCCCGGGGCAGCGAGCGGCGCCGTGAGCTCCTCACCCGCGCACTGACCGAGCTGGAGCGCGCGGGGAGCCTCGCCGCTCCGGGCAGCGCGGAGTGGGCCGAGGCCCGGCTCGAACAGGCCGTCGCACACCACGGGTTGTGGCGCCACACCGACGACCCCCGGCACCTGGACCACGCGCTCGCCGCGCTCCTCGGAGACGTACCGGACTGGCCCGAAGTCCACCACCACACCCTCCACCTGCGCCGCGGGCGCCTGCTGCTCGCACGCGGCGACGGCGCCGCCGCGGCGACCGAACTCACCACCGCCCTCTCCCTCCGGGAGAGCGGCGCCGCACTCCTCGACCTGGCCGACGCCCTGCACCTCGCCGGCGCCGACACGGCCGAGATCGCCCCCGTACTCGACCGCGCCGGCGAGCAGCTCGGCGACCACGCCGCCCTGCGGCTGCGCTGGACGACGGCGCGCGCCCGGCTGTACGACACGGCCGGCGACGGACCGGCCGCGGACACCGCCTACGAGGAGGCCACCCTGCTCGCCCCCGCGGACAGCGGACGGCGCGGCCGGATCCTGATGTCCTGGGGGGAGTCCCTGATGCGCCGCGCGGCGACCACCCCCGGTCAGGCCCCCGTCGACCGGGCCGAAGGCGTCCTGCGCGAGGCGCTGACCAGCCTCCCGGCCGACGCGCCGGAGCGCGCCCGGGCCAGGATCCTGATCGGCAGCGTCCTCGCCCTGCGCTTCCACCGCGCCGGGTTCCTGCCCGACCTCTTCGAGGGCCGCCACCTTCTGGAACAGGCCGCCCGCACCACCCGGGACATCGGACTGCGTGCGGAGGTGTGGCTGCAACTGGGACGGGTGAGACTGGAGTTGAGCGAGTCCGCCCGGGACGGTGTCCTCGGCGACGCGCTCACGGCGTACGAACGGTCCTGGGAGGACGCCCGGTCGGCGCACGGCGACACCCCGGGCACGGTCACCGGCGCGCGCGCTCTCCACGCGCAGGGTGCGGTGCTCCGGCTCATGGGCCGTACGGGCAGGGCGCGCGAGGTGCTGCGCGCCGCGGCCGAGCAGTGGCGGCGGCTGACCGCCGCGCTGGTGGAGGTGGACTGGAGCGACGTCGAACTGACCAGGAGCCTCCTGGCGGAGGTGGCCGCGGACCGGGAACCGCCCCAGGCACCGCCGTCCGGCGAGGACCGCCGCCGGATCGCGCCGCCGTGGTGGGCGTGGAGCGATACGGGCGGGTAGGTGACGGCCGGAGGGCCGAAACGGAGAACGGCTGGATAACGGGGGCGCGAATGGGCGCAGTTGAGTCGAACGGGTTTCTGGCTTCCTGGCGTCGGGAAGAACCGCTCCGCCGCTACGACCGTGGGGGACATGCGTCGGTGGGGAGGAGCCGAGGGTGTCGGAGCACAACGAGTGGGCGACCGGTGCCGACCGTGACAACGGCCGGTCCGCGCACCTGCCCGATCTCGCCGCTGTGGACCTGCGGACCCTCCGTGGCCTGGACGATCCCGAACTCGCGGCCGCGGTCGAGCTGGTGCTGTTGCGCTCACCCGAGCTGGTCGACGCGTGGTGCGAAGGAGCGGGGGACCGAGCCGCCTGACACGCGTCGCTTCCACCGTCTGTTTCCGGCCGGATCCTCACGATGGCCGAGGGTCCGCCGAAGGAGGCGGGAATGAACTTCGCGCCCCTGCCCGCGGGGGTCTTCACCGAGCTGGCCCGCACCCGCCCCGCCCCGGCCGACGTCGCCCTGCTGCGCTCCGCGCTGCACGCGCGGCGCCTGCTGCTGCTCAAGGCCCTCCTGGTCCGCGTCCACCGGCACCGCGAGTCGGTCGACGCCGCCGTGTTCCGCCGCTTCGAGGACTCCTGGCACCTGCTCGAACGGGCCGAGAGCCGCAACCCCGACGTCGTACGGGACGTGCTCGACTACCCCATGACGGGCGCGTGGCTCGCCGCCGCCCTCGCCGAGCCGGCGGGTCCCGCACTCGACCGGCATCTCACCCGCCTCGAAGGCATCGCCGTCACCGCGGCCCTCCGCGCCGACTGCTCCCTCGACCTCACCCTGGAGCCCCCCGACGGCCGGCTGTCGCTGCCCGGCGTCGGCCGGCAGACCGCGGGCGGCGGGCGCCTTCGGATCAGGGCCGGATCGCGCGTCGCACGGATCCACCCCGAAGACCCGCAGGCCGCCGCCCCCACCGTGCTGCTGCTCACCGACCGGCGCGCCGGCGCCCTCGTCGGCCGGGGGCAGGGCTGGGACGGGCTGCACACCTTGCCCGGCTCCACCGCCCGCCTCGACGACCTCGACCCGTACCGGGTGCCGCCGGGCGGTATCGGCACCCCGCCCCGTACCGCGGCCGGCCCCGCCGACACCGACCCCGCCGTCTGGTCGGCGCGCTGGCGCGGAGCGCAGGCGCTGCTCGCCCACACCGACCCGGGACGCGCCGCCGAGATCCGGCACGCCCTGCGCGCCGTCGTCCCGCTGCTGCCGCACGGCCCCCGGTCCCAGGGAGCCACCCTGCGATCGGCTCCGGGCGCGGTCCTGACCTCCCTGCCCGCCGGGGCACAGGACATGGCCGAGACGCTCGTCCACGAACTCCACCACAGCAAACTCGCCACCCTGCACGAGCTCGTACCGCTGTACCGGCAGGGCAGGGCGGCCGTGCACCGGGTCGGCTGGCGCCCCGACGCCCGGCCCATCGGCGGAGTGCTCCAGGGCGCGTACGCACACCTCGCCCTGACCGATCTCTGGCGGCGCGCGGCGACCGCCCACGCGGCGCCGCGGCCCTGGCGGTCCAGCGCCGGGCAACAGTTCGACCATATGCACGATCAGGTGGGCGAAGCGCTGACGATCCTGCTTGAATCCGATGAACTGACCAATGAGGGGCGGGAGTTCGCCCAGCAAATGAGGCGGCATCACGCGAGCCTCGGCGCGGCCCCCCGGGCCGCTGGGTAACACTGTGCCCAGGGCAGATGACACTGCGTTGCGCGTGAGCGGGACGGGAGACGTATCAGATGGCGGAACAGCGGTCGGGTGGCGGCGCGGCGGACGGCGGTGGCAGGGGTGCCCCCGAGCACGTCCTTGTGGTCTTCCCCGGCTACCACCGGCCGTGGGCGGCCTGGATCAACCAGCGCCTCGAAGCCCACGGAGTGCGCGCGACCCTGCAGCGCTGGGACCCGCCGCGTGAGGTCCCCCTGGAGGACTCCCTCAGGGACCTGCTGCTCGCCAGCGGGCAGGTGCTGCTCGTCCTCAACGACTGGTTCTTCCAGCTCGGCCCCCGGCCGGCCGGCGAGTGGAACGACGTCCTGCGCGGCTTCGTCGCCTCCCGCGCCGACCGGTTCGCCGCCGTCAACCTCACCAACCGGCCCCTGCTCCCCGCCACCGCCGTCCTCGAACCCGTCAGTCTCTGGGGCGTCGGCGAGGACGAGGCCGAAGCACGGCTCCTGAGCCGGCTCGGCATCGATCCCCGCCGCTCCTCCGGCCGCCGCGGCCCGCTCGGGACACCCGTCCGCTACCCCGACACGCCGCCCGAGATCTGGGGCGAGATCCCGCGCCGGAACCCGCGGTTCACCGGCCGTGACGACCTCCTCACCGAGCTCCAGGAACGGCTCATGGACGCCGACCGCGGCAACGCGGCCTGCACGCTGCTCGGCATGTCCGGCATCGGCAAGACCCAGATCGCCGCCGAGTACGCCCACCGCTTCAGCCCCGACTACGACGTCGTCTGGTGGGTCAACTCCGACGACCGCAACGTCCAGCGCGACCGCTTCGGCGAACTCGCCGCCGAACTCCGCCTGCCCAGCGGCAACGAACCCGGCGAACGCATCCGCGCCGTACGCGAGGCACTGCGCCGCGGCGACCCGCACTCCCGCTGGCTCGTCATCTTCGACGGCTGGGACGACACGGACGGCGCCCAGGTCCTGCTGCCCCACGGCCCCGGACACGTACTGATCACCTCCCGCAACCGCGGCTGGGGCGACTACACCGACGTCCTCGAAGTCCCCAGCTTCGACCGCGCCGAGTCCACCGCCTACCTGATGCGCCGCGCCTCCCACATCACCGCACCCCAGGCCGACGAGGTCGCCGCGGAGTTCGGCGACGTACCCCTGCCGCTCGTCCAGGCCGCCGCCTGGCTCGGCGAATCCGGCATGGAGGTCCCCGAGTACCTGCGCATGGTCCGCGACGGGCGTCTCTCCACCGTCGAGGAGCCCTCCGCCGTCGACGGCTACCCCAACGCCTCGCTCACCTCCTGGTCGATACTGATCAACCGGCTCCGACGCTCCCAGCCGCAGGCCATCGACGTCCTCAGCCTGTGCGCCTCCTTCGCCCCCGGCCGCATCCCCCTCGGACTCGTCCGCGCCTATCCGCAGGCCGAACTGCCCGAGGACCTGCGCTGGATGGCCACCGACCTGCCCGCCTGGACCCGCGCCCTGGACACCCTCGTCAACTACTCGGTGCTCACCCGCGAGACCCGCGGCCCCGCCACCAACGTCGAGGTGGGACCGCACCAGGAGTCCGTGCACATGCACCGGCTCGTCCACGACATCGTCGCCCGCCTCACCGACGGCGAGAACCGGGAGGCCCACCGCAAGGCCGTCCGCTCCCTGCTCGCCGAGGCCGACCCCGGCAACCCGATGGACAGCCGCAACTGGCCCCGGTACGCCGAACTCCTTCCGCACGTCGGCCCGTCCGGCGCCCTCACCAGCCGTAGCCCCCGCGTGCAGACCGCCGTCCTCAACAGCCTGCGCTACTGCTACCGCAGCGGCGAGTTCCGAGCGGGCGCCCAGCTCGCCGAGCGCATCCGGGACGCCTGGTCCACCTTCATGGACCCGCTGGACCAGCCCATGCTGGACCTGACCACACAGCAGGGCAACGTCCTGCGCTCCTTCGGCCGGTTCCGCGAGGCGTACGAACTCGACCTCGCCCAGCGCGAGAGGCTGAGCGCCGCCACACCCCCCAACGAGCTCGGCTCCCTCCTGTCCGGCAGCGCCATCGCCAGCGACCTGCGCTTCCTCGGCCAGTACCAGGAGTCCGAGAAGCTCCAGCGCCACGTGCTCGCCGAGGCCGAACGCCTCCTCGGCGACACCGAGTTCTCCACCTTCGTCGCCCGCCACAATCTCGGCGTCGTCCTGCGGATGCTCGGCCGCTACCAGGAGGCGTACGACCTCGACGCGGAGTCCCTCGTCCGCTGCGAGACCGTGCTGCGCACCCGCCACGCCCACACCCTGGGCGCCGGCAACGCCCTCGCCCACGACCTCCGGCTCCTCGGCCAGTACCGCGAGGCACTCGCCCGCCAGGAGGCCAACGTCCGGGTGCACGTGCAGGTCCTCGGGCCGCAGCATCTGCAGACCCTGTACGCACGCACCCAGCTGGCCCTGTGCCGGCGCCGCGAAGGAGGCTTCCAGCAGGACCTCGGCGCCACCATGGCCAGCCTGCTCGAACAGCTGGAACAGGTCCACGGACGCGGGCACTACATCACGCTCGCCGCCATCAACAACTACGCCAACTACCTCCGCGAGCACGGCGACCTCGACCACGCGAGGGAGCTCGTCACCGAGGCGGAGGCCGGCTACCGCTCCCTCCTCGGGCCCGCCCACCCCGTCGCCACCGGGGTGCTCGCCAACACCGCCCTCGTCATGCAGGCCTCAGGGGAACGCGCCGACGCCATGGCCATCCTGGAGGGCGCGCTCGCCGGCCTCACCGCCTCCCTGGGAGCCGACCACCCCTGGGTTCTCGGCTGTGCGCTCAACACGGCCGCCGCCCGCAACTTCAACGGGCGCGTCGCCGACGCCGCCGAACTCAGCAGGGACACCCTGCGCCGTGCCCGGCACAGCCTGGGGAACGAGCACCCGCTCACCCTCTCCGGCCAGATCGCCCTCGCCACCGACCTGCGCGGCCTGCGCGAGGTCGAGGAGGCCGGAAAGCTGGAGGAGGCCGCACTGCTCTCCCTCACCCGCACCCTGGGCGCCCAGCACCCGCACACCCTCTCCGCCCGCCACCGCAACCGCCCCTACTGGGACTTCGAGGCCAACCTCGGCTGACCGGCGGGCCCGGACACGCCGGAGGCCCGGCACCCCTCGCGGGGTGCCGGGCCTCCGTGCGTACCGGAACAGCGGATCAGGCGTCGAAGACCTCGTTGACCAGCTGCTGCTGCTCGGCCTGGTGGCGCTTGGCCGAGCCGACCGCCGGGGACGAGGAGTGCGGACGCGAGATCCGGCGCAGGCGCTCGCCGTGCGGGATGTCGGCGCCGACCGCCAGGTCCAGGTGGTCGATCAGGTTCAGCGCGATGAACGGCCACGCACCCTGGTTCGCCGGCTCCTCCTGCGCCCACAGGTACTTCTCGGCGTTCGGGTACTTGGCGATCTCGGCCTGGAGCTCGGCACCCGGCAGCGGGTACAGGCGCTCCAGACGGATGATCGCCGTGTCCGTGGCACCGCGCTTCTGCCGCTCGGCCTCCAGGTCGTAGTAGACCTTGCCGGCGCAGAAGACGACCTTGCGGATGTCGGCCGCGTTCGCTGTACCTGCCTCCACGGCGGAGTCGCCGATCACCGGGCGGAAGCCGCCGGTGGTGAACTCCTCCGCCTTCGACGCCGCGGCCTTCAGACGCAGCATCGACTTCGGGGTGAAGACGATCAGCGGCTTGTGGTGCGGGTTGTGGACCTGCCAGCGCAGCAGGTGGAAGTAGTTCGACGGCAGGGTCGGCATCGCGACCGTCATGTTGTCCTGGGCGCACATCTGCAGGAAGCGCTCCGGGCGCGCGGACGAGTGGTCCGGGCCCTGGCCCTCGTAGCCGTGCGGCAGGAGCAGCGTGACGCCGGAGGTCTGGCCCCACTTCTGCTCGGCCGAGGAGATGAACTCGTCGACGACGGTCTGCGCGCCGTTGACGAAGTCACCGAACTGGGCCTCCCAGATGACCAGGGAGTCCGGGCGGGCCAGCGAGTAGCCGTACTCGAAGCCCATCGCCGCGTACTCGCTGAGCAGCGAGTCGTAGACGTTGTAGTGGGCCTGGTCCTCGGCCAGGTAGAGCAGCGGGGTGTAGTCCTCGCCGGTCTCCTGGTCCACCAGGACCGCGTGGCGCTGACCGAAGGTGCCGCGGCGGGAGTCCTGGCCGGAGAGCCGGACCGGGGTGCCCTCCATCAGCAGCGAGCCGATGGCGAGGGTCTCGCCGAAGCCCCAGTCGATCGTGCCGTCGTCGATGGAGGCCGCGCGGCGCTGCATCTGCGGCATCAGACGCGGGTGGACCGTGATCCGCTCCGGGATGTTGACCTGCGACTCGGCGATCCGCTTCACGACCTCCTGGGAGACCGCGGTGGTGACCTGGACCGGGAACTCCGGCTGGGGGTCCGGGACGTGCGCCGGGGCCGGGGCGGAGGTGGCCTCGCGGACCTCCGCGAAGACCTTCTCCAGCTGGCCCTGGAAGTCCTGGAGCGCCTGCTCGGCCTCTTCCAGCGTGATGTCGCCGCGACCGATGAGCGACTCGGTGTACAGCTTGCGCACCGAACGCTTCTTGTCGATCAGGTTGTACATCTGCGGGTTGGTGAACTGCGGGTTGTCGCCCTCGTTGTGACCGCGGCGGCGGTAGCAGATGAGGTCGATCACGACGTCCTTGTTGAACGTCTGGCGGAACTCGAAGGCGAGCCGCGCCACGCGGACCACGGCCTCCGGGTCGTCGCCGTTCACGTGGAAGATCGGCGCCTCGATCATGCGGGCCACGTCGGTCGCGTACATCGAGGAACGCGAGGACTCCGGGGCGGCGGTGAAGCCGACCTGGTTGTTGATGACGATGTGGACCGTGCCGCCGGTGCGGTAGCCGCGCAGCTGCGACATGTTCAGCGTCTCGGCGACGACACCCTGGCCGGCGAAGGCCGCGTCACCGTGCAGGGCGACGGGGAGGACGGTGAAGTCCGTGCCGCCCTTGTTGATGACGTCCTGCTTGGCGCGGACGACACCCTCCAGGACCGGGTCGACCGCCTCCAGGTGCGAGGGGTTGGCGGTGAGCGAGACCTTGATCTGCTCGCCGTCCAGGCCGGTGAAGGTGCCCTCGGCGCCCAGGTGGTACTTCACGTCGCCGGAGCCGTGCATCGACTTCGGGTCGAGGTTGCCCTCGAACTCGCGGAAGATCTGCGCGTACGACTTGCCCACGATGTTCGCGAGGACGTTCAGGCGGCCGCGGTGGGCCATGCCGATGACGACCTCGTCCAGGCGGGACTCGGCGGCGGAGTCGATGACCGCGTCGAGCAGCGGGATGACGGACTCGCCGCCCTCCAGGGAGAACCGCTTCTGACCGACGTACTTGGTCTGCAGGAAGGTCTCGAACGCCTCGGCCGCGTTCAGGCGGCGCAGGATCCGCAGCTGCTCCTCGCGCTCCGGCTTGGAGTGCGAGCGCTCGACGCGGTCCTGGATCCACTTGCGCTGCTTCGGGTCCTGGATGTGCATGAACTCGACGCCGGTGGTGCGGCAGTACGAGTCGCGCAGGACGCCGAGGATGTCGCGGAGCTTCATCATCGACTTGCCGGCGAAGCCGCCGACCGCGAACTCGCGCTCCAGGTCCCACAGGGTGAGGCCGTGCTCGGTGATGTCCAGGTCGGGGTGCTTGCGCTGGCGGTACTCCAGCGGGTCGGTGTCGGCCATGACGTGGCCGCGGACCCGGTAGGAGTGGATCAGCTCGAAGACACGGGCGGCCTTGGTGACGTCGTCGTCGTGCGAGGCGTCGATGTCCTTGAGCCAGCGGACCGGCTCGTAGGGGATCCGCAGGGCCTTGAAGATCTCGTCGTAGAAGCCCTCCTCACCGAGGAGGTAGTTCGCGACGACCCGCAGGAACTCGCCGGAGGCGGCGCCCTGGATGACCCGGTGGTCGTACGTCGAGGTCAGGGTCATGACCTTGGAGATGCCCAGCTTGTTCAGGGTGTCCTGGGAGGTGCCCTGGAACTCGGCCGGGTAGTCCATCGAGCCGACGCCCATGATCACGGACTGTCCGGGCATCAGACGCGGCACGGAGTGGACGGTGCCGAGGCCGCCGGGGTTGGTCAGCGAGACCGTGACGCCGGAGAAGTCCTCCATCGTCAGCTTGCCGACGCGGGCGCGCTTGACGATGTCCTCGTAGGCCTGCCAGAACTCGAAGAAGTTCAGCGTCTCGGCCTTCTTGATGCCGGCGACGACGAGCTGGCGGTCGCCGTTCGGCTTCACCAGGTCGATCGCGAGGCCGAAGTTCACGTGGTCCGGCTTGACCAGGGTCGGCTTGCCGTCCTTCTCCGCGAAGGAGTAGTTCATCGACGGCATGGCCTTGATCGCCTGCACCATGGCGTAGCCGATGAGGTGCGTGAAGGAGATCTTCCCGCCCCGGGCACGCTTCAGGTGGTTGTTGATCACGATCCGGTTGTCGAAGAGCAGCTTCACCGGGACGGCGCGGACGGACGTGGCCGTCGGCACCTCCAGCGAGGCGTTCATGTTCTTCGCGACGGCGGCGGCGGGGCCGCGCAGCGTGATCAGCTCGGGGCCGGCGGGCGCCTCGGTCGCGGCGGCAGCAGGGCGCGCGGCGCCGGCCGCTCCGGCGGAGCCGGTGCCTGCACCGGTCTTCGCCGCGGGCGCGGCCTTCGCGGGCGCCGGAGCGGCGGCGACGGGCTTCGCCGGAGCCGCGGCGGGCCTGGCGGGGGCCGGGGCAGCGGCGGCCGGGGCCGGAACGGCCTTGGCGGGAGCCGGGGCGGGCGCCGGAGCGGCGGGCGCGGCAGGTGCGGCCTGTGCGGGGCTCACCTGCGGCGCGGCGGCCGGGGTCTCCGTCGCACCGGGCTTGTAGTCGGCGAAGAAGTCCCACCAGGCGCGATCGACCGAATTCGGGTCCTGGAGGTACTGCTGATAGATCTCGTCGACGAGCCACTCATTGGCGCCGAAGGCGGTCGCAGGGTTCTGACCCTGCCCGTCTTGGCCGGTGGAGGTACTCGGGGTACTGGGGGACTGAGACGACACGGCGGTAACCGCCCTCTTCCGCTTCACAAGGTGATGGACAGCGGAAATAAAGGCTACGCCTCCCTGGCCGACAGGTGCAGGCCGGGCAGCGCCAACGTCGCGCAAGTCACACTTGACGCGGAGTTTCGGGGCAGGGATTGGCGGGAAACAAGCGTGGTTCTGCCCTCCCGCGGGTACAGGAGACCCGGGTTGCGGCCCCTGAGGCACGCATCCCTGACCACGTCCTGATCGTGTCCTGTTCATCCACACGCAGAACATGTGCTTCCAGTTCGACCCTACGTCAATCGCGCGCCGGAATGCTTCCCGGAAGAGTGACCTGGATGCGGCAGCCGCGTGAGGATTCGGCCACACCGATCTCGCCGCCGTGCAGATCCACGGCCCAACGGGCGATCGCCAGCCCCAGCCCCGTACCGCCGTCGCTGCCCTTGGCGGACTGGGCCGGCACCTCTCCCCGGTTGAAGCGCTCGAAGACCGTGTGACGGAGCGACTCCGGGATCCCCGGGCCCTCGTCCTCGACTTCGAGGGCCAGTGAGTCCGGCCACGACCCGCGCCGTGCCCGTACGGTCACCCGGCCGTGCGGAGGGGAGTGCTTCACCGCGTTGTCGATCAGGTTCGCCATCACCTGGTGCAGCCGCTCCGCGTCCGCGTGCGCGGTCAGCTCGGGCGGCGAGACGTCCAGATGCAGATGGACGTCCGTACGGTTGTGCAGCCCCGACGTCGAGGACAGGCCGCGCTGGGACGCGGCGAGGTTGGCCTCGCGGAGCACGCCAGAGAGGTACGGCCAGACTTCGAGACGCCGCGCCTTGAGCGTGACGACACCGTTGTCAAGACGCGACAGGTCGAGCAGGGTCTCGACCAGCCGGCCGAGCCGCTCGGTCTGTCTCAGGGCCGTCCGCATCGTCTCCGGATCGGCCTCGGAGACGCCGTCGACGACGTTCTCCAGGACGGCGCGGAGGGCGGCGATCGGGGTGCGCAGTTCGTGCGAGACGTTGGCGACCAGTTCCTTGCGGTGCCGGTCGACCGCCTCCAGGTCGTCCGCCATGCGGTTGATCGTCGAGGCGAGGTCGCCCAGCTCGTCGCGGCGGTCCGCGCCGCGCACGCGCCGGCTGAAGTCGCCGCGCGAGATCGACCCGGCCACCGCGTTCATCTCGTCCAGCGGCGCCGTCAGGGACTGCGCCACGAACTGGGTGATCAACAGCGTCGCGATCATCGCGAAGATCGTGATGTACCGGAACTCCGTGGAGGTCCGGATCGCCACCAGCGCGAGCCCGGAGGTCAGCAGGACCGCCCCGACGACCAGCATGCCCAGCTTGGTCTTGATCGAGATCACGATCCGGCGCCTGCTCCGGCGCTCGGGGCGCTGCCCCCGGCGGCTCATGACGCCGGCGTCTCCAGTGCGTAACCGACGCCATGGACCGTACGGATCCGCTCCGCCCCGATCTTCCGGCGCAGTGCCTTGATGTGGCTGTCCACCGTGCGCGTGCCGGAGGCGTCCGCCCAGTCCCAGACCTCGGCGAGCAGCTGCTCGCGGGAGAGCACCGCGCGCGGGGTGTTCGCCAGACAGACCAGCAGGTCGAACTCGGTCGGCGTCAGATGCACGTCCTCGTTGCGGACCCTGACCCGGCGCTGCGCGTGGTCGATCTCCAGCTCGCCGAGGCGCAGGATCCCGCTCCGCGGGGTCACGGCCGCCAGCGCGGCGCGCTCCACCCGGCGCAGCAGGACGTGCACCCGAGCGGCCAGCTCACGCATCGAGAACGGCTTGGTCATGTAGTCGTCGGCGCCGACACCTAGCCCCACCAGCATGTCCGTCTCGTCGTCCCGCGCGGTCAGCATCAGGACCGGTACCGGACGCTGGGCCTGGACCCGGCGGCAGACCTCCAGGCCGTCGAAGCCGGGCAGCATCACGTCGAGGACCATCAGGTCGGGCTGCCAGGCCTCGGCCGCGTCCACGGCCGCCGGGCCGTCGGTCGCCGTCTGGACGAGGAACCCCTCCGCCCGCAGCCGCGCGGAGATCGCATCCACGATCGTCGTGTCGTCCTCGACGACCAGCACTCGCCGCTGCGCACCCGGAGTGGCCGCCGCACCGTGGTGAGTGGTGTGTGTCTGCTCCATCGCCCCGCCTCGCATCGCTGGTGTCGGCCAGCAGCCTAGAGGCACGGGGAGCGTCCCGGCTACGCAGGCCTGAGGGCGAGGTGCACCACGTCAGGGACGCCCCGGGCAACCGTGATCTCTTCGGTCCGTACCCCGCTGAATCCGGCATTCCGCAATGACTCTTCGAAATTGGCGGACGGCTTGGCGGACCACACGGCGAGGATTCCGCCGGGGTTCAGACGCCTTGCGCAGGCCCTCAACCCCTCGGCGGAGTAAAGGCTTTGGTTGTCCTCGGTCACGGTCCAGTCGGGTCCGTTGTCGATGTCCAGACAGAGGGCGTCGTAGCGGTCCGGGGAGGTGTGGACGTAGTCGACCAGGTCCGTGCGAAGGATCACGTTGCGCGGATCGGCCAGAGCCGCTCCGGAGATCGCGGCCAGCGGTCCCTCGTGGTGCCAGTCGATGATCGCCTGCTCGCGCTCGACGACCACGATCCTGGCCCAGCGGGGGTCGGCGGAGGCGTGCGCGAGGGAGAAGCCGACGCCGAGACCGCCGATCAGTACGGAGGCGCCGGGCCGGCCGCCGAGCGCGTCCATCGCCGCGTCGACCAGCAGCCGCTCCGAGCGGCCGTCGGAGGTGTCCATCAGGAAGGTGCCGTTGGCGATGATCTCGAAATGCTCGTCGCGCCGACGCAGCACGACCTCGCCGTACGGTCCCTCGCGGCGGTCGAGGGTGACGGGCTGGGGCATGGGTACTCGCTCCGATCGGGCTCTCGGGGATCGTCGTGGCCGTCCATCCTCGCGGGATGCCGGTGGCCTGGACAACCGGAAGAGAACAGTCCGGGGCCGGGCCCCCACGGTCGGTCTCAGATCGTCAGGCCGTGGCCATGGGCGAAGACCGGGTCCGCCGTGTCGTTCGGGACGTCCGGGCGGGCCGCCTCCACCGCCGCCTTCGAGCGCGGCAGCTCGAAGGGGAGCCGCCCCTCCGCCGTCGCCCGGCCGAACGCCACGTCGAGCAGGGCGTCGTCGCCCGCCCCGTAGTCGGCGATCAGCGCCGCCGCCCGCTCGGCGATCTCCGGCAGGACGGCCGGGCGCTCCAGGTTGACGCAGACCACCGTCGGGACCGTGGCGAGCAGCGACAGGATCCGGGCCAGCTCGGCCTCCTCGAAGGCGAGCGAGCCGGAGTGGAAGAAGGACTCGAAGCGGTTCGGCCGCTCCTCGTACGGCGTGCGCAGACGCAGTACCGCCAGGTCCGCCTCGGCGGGGGCGGTCACGACGTCCCCGTACGCGGCCGCGACCTCCGGGGCGACGTTCTCGACGTACAGCTTCGGGCGTCCGGTCAGGGGCAGCGGTCCGTTCGTGAGGACCGTGAGCGGGCGGCGCTGGGCCGCCGCGCCCGCGGCCTTGAAGTCGTCTCGGCCGACCGTCTCGGCCGCCTCGTCCGGGTCGACGTACCGCCGTTGGTCGAAGAGTCCCGTACGGAGGCGTCGATCCGCTCCTCCGGGATCCGGCCCGACCCGACCAGCTCCACGATCACCTCGGGCACTGCTCGCCGCCGAACTGGTCCGAGTCCGCGTCCAGCGCCTTCGCCGCCCGCTCGGTGAGGGGGCGGTCCGCCAGGCCCGGTCCGTCAGGCCGGTCGGTCAGGGGCCGGTCCCTCAGGGGCTGGTCGGTCGAGGGCCGGTCGGTCGAGGGTCGGTGCGTCAGGGGCCGGTCCCGACGGGGGAGGGGCCCCGGGGATCCCGTGAGGGGGCGGTCCCGCCAGGCCCGGTCCGTCAGGCCGATCCGTCAGGGGCCGGTCGGGGGACCGCCGTCGGGGAGGGCCTCGAAGACGCGTTGCAGCGCGGGAGGACGCTCGCCGTCCGCCGCGACCACGACGCGGTACCGGTACGTGAAGACGTACTGGAAGCCGTCGTGGACGGTGCCTCCCGTCGGCCGGGCGGGGACCTTCGCGTAGGCCGGGTCCTCCAGCGCCGCGCGAAGCTCGGCCACTTCGGCGGCGGTCATGCGCCCCGCGCGCGGCTCCTCCGTCCCGGACCGGGTGGTGTAGCTGCCGTCGTAGTGGACGACCAGCTGGTTGCGGACGCCGGCGAGACCGCCGTTGACGTTCACCTCGACGAGGACCTCGCGCGGACCGGGCTCGTGATCGTTGCGCACGGTCCCGTCCGTCCCGGTCGGGACCGGCGGGACGGAGACGTCGCCGGTCCGGTCCGGTGTCGGTACCGATGCGGGTGCCGGGGTTCCCTCCCGGGGCGCGGCGGGCCCCGGCGGGGTGCCCTGGTCGCCGCAGCCGGTCAGCGTCAGCGCCGGAACCAGTGCCGCCGAAGCGGCCCAGAGCCTCGTGTTACCGCCCTTGAGCGTCATGGACACGATCCTGCCCTCACCCGACCCGGTTGACCAGGGCCGCGAGCGCGGAGTCGAGACGGGGACCGTACGGCCCGCTCCGCACCGCCTGGTCGACGGCGTCCACGCATGCCCTGCACTGTTCGAGATGGGCCTCGGCGTGGCCGAGGACGTCGGGGGAGAGTGCTCCGCGGGCGTACCCCTCCACCCAGTCCGCGGGCAGATGCCGATGCCGTGCGGGCGCGGGCGCGGGGGCGGGGGCGGCAGGGGGAGAGAACTCGGTCATGCGGGGGCCGCTTTCGGAAGTGGGGGGGGCGGAGCGAGGGCGTGGGCGGAGGCCTGATCAGGGGTGGGGGCGGAGACCTGGTCGGGGGCGGGGGCGAGGTCCCGGTCGGAGGTGGGGGCGGAGACCTGTTCGGGGGTGTGGGCGAGGTCCTGGTCGGGGGTGCGGGCGGAGACCTGGTCGGGGGCTGGCGTGGTGGCCTGGTCACGGGCGGGGGCGGGGGACCCGGTCGCGGTCATGGGCACCCCCTCCGCCGGTTCCCTGGCCGCCGTTCCCCCGGATGCCGTCCACCGCCTCCGCCTCGCCCTGGGCCACGATCCACTCACGCAGCCGGGCGCAGCCGCGGGCGGCGCGGGCCTTGACCGTGCCCTCGGGGACGGCCAGGCGCTCGGCGGTCTCGCGGACGCTGAAGTGCTGGAGGTAGCGCAGCTCGATGACCTCGCGCTGCGGGGCCGGGAGCCCGGCGAGCGCGTAGGCGATGGCCGCGTAACGGGGCGAGGAGGCCAGCAGGCACTCCTCTGCCGATGGCGCGGCTCCGGCGGAGGAGGGCGTGTGCTCGCGGGCCCGGTCCGCCAGGGCGCGCTGGCGGCCGGCGGCCCGTTCGAGGTCGACCGCGCGGCAGTGGGCTATTCGCCGTAGCCAGGCGGGAACGCTGCCCTCGTGGAAGCCGGAGGCGCTCTTCCACACGGTCAGGAAGGTCTCCTGGACGGCGTCCTCGACGGTCTGGGCGGGGAAGCCGCGGTTGAGGAGATGGGCGAAGAGGGGGCCGGCGTGCCGGGCGAAGAGCCGGGACAGCGCGTCCTTGTCGCCGTCGGCCACGGCGTGGACAAGATCCCCGTCGCACGCGTCGTCCTCGACCGCCGGCCGGTCCTCGGTGCACTGCCCGCACCCGGGATAACTCGTCGTCACGACGGGTGAACGCGCCGGAGGGGTGCGGAGGTTGCAGTTCCGCGTGCTCTTTCCCGAGACGCGCCGGGTGCCGGCACGTCGTACGAGGCCAAACGCCCCCGCCCCCGTCCCCGCCCCGGTTCCCGTCCCCGGCCCCGCCCCCGGTCCCGGCCCCACGTCACGCCTGGCTGATCTCCTGGCGGCGCACCATCTCGGCGATCCAGGCGGGGGCGAACGGAGAGGTGCAGTTCGGGGCGGTCGGGTAGTCCTTGAGGACCTCCAGGCGCTCGCCGATGCCGACCGCGCGGGCGCGGTGCTCGGGGTGCTGGATCCCGATCTGGGCCAGGCAGGTGTTCATCGCCCACTGCAGCCGGTCGGGGGCGTCCTTCATCTCCGCCTCGACGACGTCGAGCAGCCCGTCGAGGTCCAGGCCGGCGGGCTTCCTCACCACGCGCTCGGCGGTCAGCGCCCAGCCGGCGCTCGCGACCACGGGGTCCGGGTCCGCCGACCAGGCGAGGCGCAGCTCCTCGGCGTGCGGGCTCTTCTTCACCACGTAGTTCACGAGCCAGTCGTGCACCTTGGGCGCCCGCGCCTCGCGCACCATGGTGTCCAGCTCGTCCCGCTCGAACGCCTTCGGTCGGCAGACCAGCAGCGCCAGGAGCCTCGCGGCGGTGACGTCCGTCGCCCAGAGATCGCGGGCGAGATCCTGCTGCGTCCTGAGTTCCTTCGCGAGCGCGCGCAGCCTGGTGAGGTTCACGCCGTGGTCGTCACCGCGCTTCTCGTTCGCGGCGCGCATCTTCGGGTCCTCGAGCCCGGCCAGGTCGGCCATGACATCCGCCACCGTCTTCGTCCCGGCCACCTCGGTCTCCTGTTCCTCGCGAAGGAAACCAGCCTACGGCCGGCCGAAACCGATACACCCTGCCGCGCCTCGATCGCTCAGAGCGAACGCCCCTTGGGGAACATCCCACGGCTCATGTGCATTGAGTCCACATAGCTCAACTTGACTGCCGAAGGGGAGATCATGGCTGCTGAGTCCATGGCGTCCGTGCCGCTCACTCTGCCTGTGCTGCCGCTCGACGACGAGGTCGTGCTGCCCGGGATGGTCGTGCCGCTGGACCTGTCCGACAACGACGTACGCGCCGCGGTCGAGGCCGCCCAGGCCGCCGCCCGTTCCGGGACCGGCAAGCCCAGGGTGCTCCTCGTGCCCCGGGTCGACGGGACGTACGCCGGGACCGGCGTCCTCGGCACCGTCGAGCAGGTCGGCCGGTTGTCCGACGGCGACCCCGGCGCGCTCGTCCGCGGCCGCGGACGCGTCAGGATCGGTGCCGGTACGACGGGCCCCGGCGCCGCTCTCTGGGTCGAGGGCACCGCCGTCGAGGAGGCCCTGCCCGACCCGCTGCCCGGCTCCGTGACCGAGCTGGTCAAGGAGTACAAGGCGCTGGCCACCAGCTGGCTGAAGAAGCGCGGCGCCTGGCAGGTCGTGGACCGCGTCCAGCAGATCGACGGCGTCTCCGCCCTCGCCGACAACTCCGGCTACTCGCCCTTCCTCACCCTTGAGCAGAAGGTCGAGCTCCTGGAGACCGCCGACCCGGTCGCCCGCCTCAGGCTCGCCACGGCCCAGCTCCGCGACCACCTGGCCGAGCAGGACGTGGCCGAGTCCATCGCGAAGGACGTCCAGGAGGGCGTCGACAAGCAGCAGCGCGAGTTCCTGCTGCGCCGCCAGCTCGACGCCGTACGCAAGGAGCTGCGCGACCTCAACGGCGAGACGGACGGCGACGAGTCCGACGACTACCGGGCCCGCGTCGAGGCCGCCGACCTGCCGTCGAGCGTGCGAGAGGCGGCGCTCAAGGAGGTCGAGAAGCTGGAGCGGTCCAGCGACCAGTCCCCGGAGGGCTCCTGGATCCGCACCTGGCTCGACACCGTCCTCGAACTGCCGTGGAACGAGAGGACCGAGGACCAGTACGACATCCAGGGTGCCAAGGCGATCCTCGACGCCGAGCACGCGGGCCTGGACGACGTGAAGGAACGGATCACCGAGTACCTGGCGGTCCGCAAGCGGCGCGCCGAGCGCGGGCTCGGGGTCGTCGGCGGCCGTCGCGGCGGCGCGGTCCTGGCCCTGGTCGGCCCGCCCGGTGTGGGAAAGACGTCGCTGGGCGAATCGGTCGCGCACGCGATGGGACGGAAGTTCGTCCGGGTCGCGCTCGGCGGCGTTCGGGACGAGGCGGAGATCCGCGGCCACCGCCGTACGTACGTCGGCGCGCTGCCGGGCCGGATCGTACGGGCGATCAAGGAGGCCGGGTCGATGAACCCGGTGGTCCTGCTCGACGAGATCGACAAGGTCGGCTCCGACTACCGAGGCGACCCGGCGGCCGCGCTCCTCGAAGTCCTCGACCCGGCGCAGAACCACACCTTCCGCGACCACTACCTGGAGGTCGAACTCGACCTCTCCGACGTCGTCTTCCTGGCGACGGCGAACGTCCTGGAAGCCATCCCGGAGGCGCTGCTCGACCGGATGGAGCTGGTGCGCCTCGACGGGTACACGGAGGACGAGAAGGTCGTCATCGCCCGCGACCACCTGCTGCCCCGGCAGCTGGAGCGTGCGGGTCTGGAGCCGGGTGAGGTGGTCCTGGCGGACGCGTCGCTGCGGAAGCTGGCGGGCGAGTACACCCGTGAGGCGGGCGTACGGAACCTGGAGCGGTCCATCGCGCGGCTGCTGCGGAAGGTCGCGGCGCAGCACGAACTGGGAGACCGGGAGCTGCCGTTCACGGTCGGCGTCGACGATCTGCGCGGGCTGATCGGGCGTCCGCACCACATCCCGGAGTCCGCCCAGGACCCGGCCGAGCGCCGTACGGCGGTTCCGGGCGTGGCGACCGGGCTTGCCGTCACGGGCGCGGGCGGTGACGTCCTCTTCGTGGAGGCGTCGCTCGCCGACCCGGAGACGGGCGCGGCGGGGCTGACCCTGACGGGCCAGCTGGGCGACGTCATGAAGGAGTCCGCGCAGATCGCGCTCTCCTTCCTGCGTTCGCACGGCGCGGAGCTGGAGCTGCCCGTGACCGGTCTGAAGGACCGGGGCGTGCACATCCACTTCCCGGCGGGAGCGGTGCCGAAGGACGGCCCGAGTGCGGGCATCACGATGACGACGGCCCTGGCGTCGCTGCTCTCCGGCCGGCTGGTCCGGACGGACGTGGCGATGACCGGTGAGGTGTCGCTGACCGGCCGGGTCCTCCCGATCGGCGGCGTGAAGCAGAAGCTGCTCGCGGCCCACCGGGCCGGCGTCACGACGGTCGTGATCCCGAAGCGGAACGAGGCGGACCTGGACGACGTCCCGGCCGAGATCCTGGAGAGGCTGGAGGTCCACCCGGTGACGGACGTCCGCCAGGTCCTGGAGATCGCCCTCACCCCGGCGGAGGTGACGGTGAGCGCGGCCGCGTAGGCGGTACGGCGGCACGCGGTACGGCGGTACTGCTGTACGGAGTGCGGCGACACGCGGTACGGCGGTGCCGCCGTACGAGGAGCGGGGCGTCCCTGATCGGGGGCGCCCCGCTCCACTCGTACCGCCGCCTACGACACGTTCCGGCGCCGCGTCAGGAGCAGGCTGCCCGCGCCGAAGGCCGCCAGCGCGCCCGCCCCCGCGAGGGCCAGGGGGAGCGGGGACGGGGAGGTCCGCGCGGCCTCGGCCGAGAGCGCCGGGGCCTGCTCGTCACCGCCATGACCCGCGTGGCTCACCGTCGAACGGTCGGCACCCGCGGCGATCTTGGCCTCGCTCGGTGCCGAGCCCGCCACCGTCGTCGCACCGCCGTAGGTGACGTCCGAGCAGCTGTAGAACGCCTCCGGGCTGTCGTTGCGCTGCCAGACCTTGTAGACGATGTGGCGGCCGGTGCGCGCGGGCAGGTCGCCGGTGAAGTCGTAGTAGCCGTCCGTCGAGGTGCGCGGGGTGGCGTAGGTGGCCACGGGCGTCGCGTCCAGGTCCGACCACTTCAGCGGCTTGGTGGGGTCGAAGCCCTGCTTGGTGATGTAGACCGTCATCGTGCCCGAATGGGGCGCCGTGACCCGGACCTTGAAGTCGAAGGAGCCCGCCCCGACCGCCGTCGCGGGCCAGTCCGTCCGGGCCCAGTCCAGCGCGCGGTACTTCTCGCGGTTGGCCGAGCAGAGCTTGCCGTCGGGGATGACCACCTGGTGCTGCCCGTCGGCGTTGGCGATGTTCACCTCGTTCCAGTCGTAGAGCGGCTGGGTTCCGGAGTCGGCGACGAGGTCCTTGCAGACCTGGGAGTCGGGGGACTCGGGCCCCTCCGCGTAGCAGGCCGCGACCCGGCTCACCGGGTTGAAGACCGCGCCGTGCGCTCCCGCGGCGGACGGGGTGAGGGGGATCAGCGCGGCCGCGGACAGGGTGACGGCTGCGGCGGTGCGGCGGTACGAGGACGGCATGTCGGGGCTCTCTCTCGTGCGTGGGGGAGGACGGAACGAGCAATGAGCGCGTGGCGTACGGAAGTTGAAAGCCGCACGCGTCGCCTCAGAGACTCGCATTGGTCCATACCAATCGGCAAGAGGGGGAGCGAAAAAGGCGGGGAGGGCGCAGGGGTGGGGTCGTCGGGCGACGGGGGAGTGGGTCGGCGAGCGGCGGGCGGCGGGCGGCGAGGGAGTGAGGCAGGCCGGCGGCGGGGGAGTGGGGAAGGCGGGCGACGGAGGAGCGGGAAGGCGAAGGCGGTCTCCCGGACGCGCCGCCGCGCATCCCGGAGACCGCCGAACGAGGGTGAAGGCCGGCTCAGCCGTTCGCCAGCGCCTTCACGCGCGAGAGGTCGCCGTTGAAGCGGTTGTGGTCGCCGACCGTCGGACCGGTCGAGGTGTACTGCCACATCGTGTAGTACGGCCAGCCGGCCGGCAGTGTGCCGACCGTCGAGGCGTACCGCGCGATCCACAGCGGGTTGCTCGCGCCGAAGCCGGCGTAGTTGCCCGTGCACTGCGTCCACCAGCTCGTCGCCGTGTAGATCACCGCGTCACGACCGGTCCGCGCCTTGTAGCGGTTCAGGAAGTCGCGGATCCACGTGACCATCGCCGACTGCGACTTGCCGTAACAGGTGGCGCCGTACGGGTTCCACTCGATGTCCAGCGCGCCCGGCAGGGTCTTGCCGTCCCTGGACCACCCGCCGCCGTTGTTGACGAAGTAGTCGGCCTGAGCCGTGCCCGTGGTCGTGTCCGGGGTGGCGAAGTGGTACGCGCCGCGGATCATGCCCACGTTGTACGAACCGTTGTACTGCTGCGCGAAGTAGGGGTTCTTGTAGTAGGTGCCTTCCGTCGCCTTGACGTAGGCCCACTTCACCCCGCTGTTCCACAGCGTGGACCAGGCCACGTTCCCCTGGTGGCTGGAGACGTCCACGCCTTCGGTCTGGGCGACCCGGGGCGTTCCGGGCGTGCCGCTCCGGCCGTCGTGTTCGATGACGCCCATGCCCATGTGGGCGGAGCCGCGTGGGGGAACTGCGTCGGTGTCGGCGGCGTTCGCCGGGCCGGTGAGGGCGAGGGGCAGGAGGAGGGCCAGGGCCGCGAGAGCGGCGCCGGCGAGGGTCTTTCCGGATCTGTGCACGGGCATTGCGTGCCTCCGAAAGGCTCGGTGGGGGAGCGTGCCGGACAGTCCTGGTGTGGACATGTCATTCAAGACGCTACGCACGTAGACCGGTTCGGCGGAAGGGGGGCCGGGTGCCGCCGTTGGTCTACGCCTGCGAAATACTGAAGGAGCTGCGGCGATGACCGCGGACGAAGGAAACTTTCAGCGACCGGAAAGCGCGCGAGGGGTGCTGACGTGCACGGAAGCGGTACGGGGAGTGAAGGCGAGTCCACTGCGAGGAGTGGTGTGGACCAGGAGTTCCTCGCCCTGGAACGGGAACTGGCGGTCTTTCTGCGCCGCGCCCGCGCCCAGTCCGGCGAGATGGCCCGCGAGGTCCATCCCGAGCTCGAATCCTCCGCGTACGGACTCTTCGTGCGGCTCGACGACACCGGGCCCCAGCGCGCCACCGAACTCGCGGGCTACTTCGGCGTCGGCAAGGCGACCATGAGCCGCCAGCTGCGCGCCCTCGAAGAGCTCGGACTCGTCGCCCGCGACCCCGACCCCGCCGACGGACGCGCCTCGCTCGTGCGGCTGACCGAGGAGGGCCGGCTCCGCTTCCGGCGGGTACGGGACGCGCGGCGCGGGCGGTACGTCCGCAAGCTCGCGGACTGGGACCGCGGCGAGGTGGCCGAACTGGCCCGCCTGCTCCACCAGCTGAACACCCGCGCCGAGGGCTGAGCCCTGGGAGGACCCTGGGCCGGGCCCGTTCAGAGGACCGTGTACACCGCCGTCGCGTCGTCGTGGAGCTTCCAGCGAAGGCTCCGGCCCGCCGCCTCGTTCCCCGCCTCCAGCGACCGGACGCGCGCCAGCAGCCCGTGGGCGCCCTCCTTCCCGAGCACCCCCATGCAGTCCGCCCAGTCGCCCTGCCCGAACAGCTCCACCCAGCGCGCCGCCCCGTCCGTGAGCGCCGCCAGCGCCCGCACGGCCGCCCGGGGCGTCGTCCCGGTGACCGCCCGCCGTGCCACGTCCGGGTCCGCCGCGGCCGTGAAGAAGCCGCCCTCGCGGTTCCGCAGCCGGTCCGTCGCCTCCAGCGAACGCCTGACCGTGTCCGGGATCCTGTCGAGACGGTCGTCGAGCACCGCCCGTACGGACCCGTCGGGCGCTGCCAGGAGGAGCACGGCGTCCGACAGCACGAGGTACTCGACGGTCGCCGCGTCCCAGCGCGCCATCGACACGGTCGCCTGGGGCGTGCGTACGTGAGAAAGGTCACAGCTGTCGCGGTGGGCGTCCGCGGTTCGCCGGATTGCCTCCGCGAGGATCCCGTCCAGCGTCATGTCACGCCGCGAAGCGGACAGTTCGGTCAGTGCGCCGCCCAGGCGGGCGGTGAACCACGGCACGTCGTGCACACAACCGTCATCGCCCGCCGGCGGTGTCACCCCGTCGAGGACCACCACCGTCCCGCCCGCGCCGGACGCGGGAAGAGCCGTGGCCGCCCAGTCCTCGTTGGGGCGTTCGGGGTGGCCGGGGAGGGTGGCGACTTCGGTGCGCATGATCCCCAGTCTGCCCTCGGCCGACCGGGCCCGCACCGCGCCTTCACGGCGTCTCCATGGAGCCGAACATGGCCTGTACCAAGGCCTCCAGGGCCGCACGAGAGGCGGAAGCGGAACCTCCGGCAAGCTGCGGGTGGGCATCCTGCCAAAGGCGGGGCGGAAGATCCAACCGGCGCACCGCGCGGACGTGCGGAGGGCGCCGCCGGAAGTTGTTCCCCAACTCGGGATTGTTGTTCACTCGTTCGGGTGGCGGAGCGGCCGATGCGCGTCCCCTTCCCAGAAGCGCTGGAATGGTCGGAAGCCGTACCAGGGGTGGGGGCGCTCTAACACGTGACCGGTCGTCACCTCTGCTTCATGGGCGGACGAGTCGAGAATGCGAGCACCGGTGCAGAAGAAGCGGCCTCGGAGCAACAACGGCAGCCGGAGCCAGGCCCCCGGTGACCCGCTGAGCACGGGCGACGCCACGGGCCCCGCCGTCGTACCCGCGCAGGCGGGCACGGGCCCCGCCGCCGTGCCCCCGCAGGCGAAGCCGGGCCGCTCCAAGCGCGTCCGCAACCGCCTCGTCGCCGGTGTGGCCCTCGTCGGCGTCACCGTCCTCGCCGCCGGCGCCCCAGCGGTCCTCACCGCCTCCGGTGCACTGAGCGACTCCCAGAGCCTGGTCACCCTCGCCGAACTCGACCGCCAGGCCGTCACCCTCGCGCACTCCCTCGCCGACGAGCGCGACGAGGTCGTCGCGTACATCGCCGCGGGCCGCGACGAGCAGAAGGGCGACACCGACGAGAAGCGGCAGGTCACCAGCGCCCGGTCCACCCGCGTCGACCGCCAGATAGACGAGATCCGGCCGGCCGCCCCCGCCGAACTGCGCCGCGACCTCGCCGGCCTGCCCTCCATCCGCCGTACCGCGCTCACCGGCAAGGGCACCGCCCTGGAGGCCCACAAGGCGTACACGGACGTCATCGCCAAGCTCCAGGCGCTCGCCGAAGAGCTGGCCGAACAGACCCCGGCCCGCGCCGCCCAGGACACCAGGGCGCCCGCCGCCCTCGGTCGCGCCGTCGAGCAGGCGTCCGCCACGCGCGGACTGCTCCTCGCCGCCCTGGCCGTGCCCCAGCCCGAGTCCAGCGGTGTCGCCTACGACCCGATCACCGGCACGTACGTCCCCGTCAAGGCGGAGGGCGCCGACGAGGCCGAGCGGATCCGCAACGCCCTCACGGCCGCCGCCCAGCAGGCCCGGGTCCGCGAACTGGCCACCCTCGCCGACTTCGACCAGGCCGCCTCCAGCACCGGACGCGACTCCCTCGCCGCCACCGTCACCGGCCCCGACGTCAAGAACGCCGAGCGGCTCCTGGCCCGGCTCACCGACCAGCCGGAGCTCAGCAAGTCCGAGCGCAAGACCGACCCGGAGAAGCTGGAGGCCGCGCTCTCCGCCCGTGTCGAGCAGATGCGCGGCGTCGAGTCGGCCCTCGCCGCCACCCGGGTGGAGCGCCTCTCCCAGCTCCGCGACGACGACGTCACGGCGCTCGAAGTGCGCATCGCCTTCCTCGGCGGCTGCCTCCTGGTCGCGATCGGCATCTCCACCTACGTCGCCCGCACCCTCACCCGCCCGCTCGCCGTGCTGCGCATCGGCGCCGCGCGCCTCGCCGCCGCCCCGGAGCCGGAGACCGAGGAGCCGGTCCGCTTCACCGGCCGCAACGACGAGTTCGCCCAGGTCGTACGGTCCCTCAACACGCTCCACGGCAAGCTCGCCGACCTCGGCCGGCGCACCGCGCGGCTCGACAGCGAGCGTGCCGACCTCACCGGATCCCGTGAGGCCCTCACCGCGGAGCTCGCCGCCCAGCGCGCCGAACTCCAGGGCCACACCGCACTCCTCACCGCCGAGCTCGAACGGCTCCGGCACAGCGTCCACCACACCTTCGTCAACCTCTCGCTGCGCAGCCTCGGCCTGGTGGAGCGCCAGCTCGGCGTGATCGAGAAGCTGGAGGAGCGGGAACAGGACCCGGAACGGCTCGCCACCCTCTTCAAGCTCGACCACATGGCGACCGTGATGCGCCGCCACAGCGAGAACCTCCTCGTCCTCGCAGGCCACGAGCACGTCCACGGCCACCCCGGGCCCGTCCCGCTCGTGGACGTGCTCCGCGCCGCCGTCAGCGAGATCGAGCGGTACGAGCGGGTCGCGATCCAGTCCCTGCCGCCGCACGCCCACATCGCCGGCTTCGCCGCGGACGACCTCAGCCACCTGATCGCCGAACTCCTGGAGAACGCCACCTCCTTCTCGCCGCCCGACACCCAGGTCCAGCTCTCCGGCTGGCTCCTGGAGTCCGGCGAGGTCATGCTCTCCGTCCAGGACGAGGGCATCGGCATGACCGAGTCCCGGCTCGTCGAGCTCAACGCCCGGCTCGCCGAGGCCGACCCGGCCGACGTCGCGGGGGAGGGGCTCGGCATCCGCGTCACCGCCCTGCTCGCCGCGCGTCACGGCGTACGGGTGCAGCTGAGGGAGCAGAAGCAGGGGGGCATCGCGGCCGTCGTCGTCCTGCCGCTGCCGCTGCTCCCGGCGGCCCCGCCGGCCGCGGGCCCGCCGGCCGTCCCGGTCGCGGGCGCGGCCCCCACGCTGAACCTGCCGGGCTCGGTCGCCGAGGCCAACTCCAACACCCTGCCGTCCCGCACGCGCGACCCGCTCGTGGAGGCCGCGGAGCGCGCCTTCGAGGCGGCGGAGGAGGAGACGAACACGGCTGCGGAGGCCGCCGAGAGCACCGGGCCCGCCGGGCGGGCAGAGTCCGCCCAGTCCCCCGCGCCCGCCGGCCACTCCGACTCCGCCGGGCACACCGCGCCCGCCGGCCACTCCGACTCCGCCGGGCACACCGCGCCCGCCGGCCACTCCGAGTCCGCCGCGCCCGCCGGGCACTCCGAGTCGGTCGAGTCCGCCGGGCCGGCGCTCGCCGAGACCACGCTCCAGGTCCGCCTCCCCGACCCCTCCCCGGAGCCCGACGCCCACGAGCGCGCCTCCGAGGAGACCGGGCCCGGCGCACAGCGCCTCACGGACAAGGGCCTGCCCAAGCGCACTCCGAAGATCGTCCAGCAGTCCGACACCTCGCCCACCCCCCGTACGGGCGGAGTGGACGCCGAGGCCCTGCGCCGCCGGCTCGGCGGCTTCCATCAGGGGGCCAAGGAGGGCCGCCGCGACGTGGAGGCCGAGATCGGGGCGGCGACCGCGACCGGAACCGGGGACAGGAGAGCCGAGACCACGGCCGAGATCGAGACCGAGACCGGGAACGCGGCCGTGGACACCGCGCGTACAGAGGAGAAGTCGGGGGACACAGTCGAGGAGGCACGTAGTTGACTGCGACCGGAACATTCGGACTGAGCAGGGAAGCCCGCAATCTGCACTGGCTGCTGGGCAACCTCGTCGAGGAGGTGCCCGGGGTCCGCTCGGTCGCCGTCGTCTCCTCCGACGGACTCCTCCTGCTCTCGTCCGACCCGGCGGCACAGAACGCCGCGCCCGCCGCGGAGCGCCCGACCGGCCCGCGGGGATCAAGCGCCGACCTCGCCACGATCGTCTCCGGCATCGGCAGCCTCACCGTCGGCGCCGCCCGGCTGATGGACGGCGGCGGGGTCAAGCAGACGATGGTGGCGATGGACGAGGGCAGCGTCTTCGTCATGTCCATCAGCGACGGCTCACTGCTCGGCGTGCACGCCGAGCCGGACTGCGACATGAGCGTCGTGGCGTACCACATGGCCCTCTTCGTCGGCCGCGCCGGACACGTACTCACCCCCGAACTCCGCAGTGAGCTGCGCAAATCGATGGAGAGCGCCCAGTGACGTCCGTGCCGTCGGTCTATCACGCCCACAAGCTGCCGGTACGGGGTGAGGGCCGCCGCCCCGCGCGCGTGCGCCCGTACTCCCTCACCGGCGGCCGCACCCGCTTCGGTCACGTCCTGCTCGTCGAGACGTTCGTCGCGGCGCTGGCGGCAGCGCCGGAGCGCAAGGTGCTCACGGACGGCGGCCCCGCCCGCGGGCTCATGCCGGAGATGCGGGCCATCGTCGAGATCTGCCGCCGCATGCGTACCGTCGCTGAGATCTCGGCGCTCCTGAGGATGCCGCTGGGTGTCGTTCGCGTGCTGCTCAGCGACCTGGCCGACCAGGGAAAGATCCGTGTGTACGGGACCGGTCACGGCACCGGCCAGCCCGACCGCGCGCTCCTCGAAAGGGTGCTGAGTGGACTCCGCCGTCTCTGAAGCCGCAGCCCCGGCGTCCGCCGGAATCCCCGCACAGCCCCGACCCGCCGACGTCGCCACGGAGGACGGCGCCCGGGACTGGCAGCTGGACCACACCCGGGCCCCCGTAGCGACCAAGGTCGTCGTCGCGGGCGGGTTCGGCGTCGGCAAGACGACCTTCGTCCGGGCAGTCTCGGAGATCACCCCGCTCCAGACCGAGGCCCTGATGACGCAGGCGAGCGAGGAGACCGACGATCTCTCCGCGACGCCCGAGAAGCTCACCACGACCGTGGCGATGGACTTCGGCCGGATCACCCTCGACGACGACCTCGTCCTGTACGTCTTCGGTACGCCCGGCCAGCAGCGCTTCTGGTTCATGTGGGACGACCTGGTGCGGGGCGCGATCGGCGCGATCGTGCTCGCCGACACCCGTCGGCTGGCCGACTGCTTCACCGCCCTCGACTACTTCGAGAGCTGCGGGCTGCCGTACATCGTCGCCGTCAACCACTTCGAGGGAACCGAGCGGTTCGAGCCCGAGGACGTCCGGGACGCCCTGACGGTGCCCCCGCACGTACCCGTCGTGATCATGGACGCGCGCAAGCGGTACAGCGTCGTCGAGACCCTGCTCGCGATGGTCGGGCACGCGCTCGAATCCTCCCCCGAATAGTCGGACCCGTCGTAAGGACACCCGCCATGCGGAAGATACTCATCGTCGGAGCCGGTCAGTCCGGCCTCCAGCTCGCCCTCGGACTCCAGTCGCAGGGGTACGAGGTCACCCTCATGTCCAACCGCACGGCGGACGAGATCCGGGCCGGCCGGGTCATGTCCACCCAGTGCATGTTCGACACCGCGCTCCAGCACGAGCGCGACCTCGGCATCAACTTCTGGGAGTCCCAGGCTCCCCGGATCGAGGGACTCGGCGTCTCCGTCGCCGGCCCGGAGTCCGGGGGTACCCCCGGCGGTAGCCGGGGGAGGGCCGTCGACTGGGTCGGGAAGCTCGACGGCTACGCCCAGTCCGTCGACCAGCGCGTGAAGATGGCCGGCTGGATGGAGACCTTCGCCCAGCGCGGCGGGCAGCTCGTCATCCACGGCGCGGCAGTCTCCGACCTGGACTTCTTCTCCCGCACGTACGACCTGGTGCTCGTCTCCGCCGGAAAGGGCGAGCTGGTCTCCATGTTCGGGCGGGACGCCGCCCGTTCCCCGTACGGCGAGCCGCAGCGCGCGCTGGCCGTCGCGTACGTCCACGGCCTCGGCCCGCGCCCCGAGCACCCGGACTTCGACGCCGTGCGCTGCAACCTGGTCCCCGGCGTCGGCGAGCTCTTCGTCATGCCGACGCTGACCACCTCGGGCCGCGCGGACATCCTCTTCTGGGAGGGCGTCCCCGGCGGTCCGCTCGACGTCTTCCGGGGCGTCAAGGACCCGGCGGAGCACCTGTCGCTGACCCTGGAGCTGATGGAGAGGTTCACGCCCTGGGAGTACGCGCGCGCGACCAAGGTCGAGCTGACCGACGCCAACGGCACCCTCGCGGGCCGCTACGCCCCGACCGTCCGCAACCCGATCGGCCACCTCCCCGGCGGCGGTCTGGTCCTGGGCGTCGCGGACGTCGTCGTCGCCAACGACCCGATCACCGGCCAGGGCTCGAACTCGGCCTCCAAGTGCGCCGCCACCTACCTCGCGTCGATCGTCGAGCACGGCGACAGGCCGTTCGACGAGGAGTGGATGCAGGCCACGTTCGACCGCTACTGGGACACGGCCCAGCACGTCACCAAGTGGACGAACGCGATGCTCGGCGTCCCGCCGGAGCACGTCCTCAACCTGCTCGGCGCCGCCGGCGGCCTCCAGCCGGTCGCCGACCGCTTCGCGAACGGTTTCAACGACCCGGCCGACTTCGAGAACTTCTTCTACGACCCGGAGAAGGCCGAGGCCTACCTGGCGTCGGTCGCCGGGGCCTGACGGTCGGGTAAAGCCGGGCGGGCGCCGGGCAGGTGCCCGACGCCCGCCCGGGGGGTCACACGGCCCGCATGCTGAAGCCCTGGTTGGCGCCGCCGTGGCAGTCCCACAGCCGCGCGCGAGCGCCCGGCTGCGTGCTCCAGTCGGCTATCTCCAGGCACTTGCGCCAGACGTAGTCGGGGTCCATGTAGAGAACGCCGTCGCCGTGGAACAGCTGGTTGAGGCCGTAGTGACAGTCCCACTGGTTGGCGGTCGCACCGTTGTTGCGTCCCCAGCCGCCGATCTCCAGGCACTTGCCACTGTTGGCGTTCCGGTAGTACCACGCGCCGATGGGCGTGCTGCTGTAGTAGTAGCGCTCCCACTTCTGGTTGGCGCCACCGGTGCAGGGCCACTGGCGGACGGCAGCGCCGTTCGCCTTGCTCCAGTCCGCCACCTCAAGGCACTGGCCGGAGTGGGCCGCGCGGATCTCGACTGCGCCCCCGTAGTGGAGGGTCGGCGCGGCCTGGGCCGGAACAGCCAAGGCGCCGAAGACGAGACCGAGGGATGCGGCAAGAACGAGCAGGCCGCGACGGGCGCGGACGATCGGGTTGAACTTCATGTTCCTCTGCAATCCATAGGGAATCCGGCGAGAGGCCGGAAATCGCCGTTCATGATCGCATAGGTTTTCGACGTAACTGATCTTTCCTGCCGCCCATTTGGGCCGTACGCGGCGCGCGGGTCCGCCGGGTGGGCGGAATCGATTCCTCCGCCTCGCGGCGCCGACGGCGTCGGGTGGTCAGTCGGGGTCGATGAGGGCCAGGACGTCCTCGGTCGTCCAGCGGCCCGCCGCCCCCGGGCAGGTGCCCAGGTAGGCGGCGATCTCGGCGGGCCGCCATGCTCCGGTCTCGTTCAGGCCGGCCGCCAGGTGCTGGACGTAGGGGGCGGACGGCTCGCGCAGGGCCACGTCGGTCATCCGCCACGGCGCGGTCAGCGTGAGGACCGGGACGCCGTCGAGCGTGCCGGGGCACACCAGTGTCTCGTACCGCCCCGGCCCGAGTTCGAAGCGGCCCCGGCTGACGGCCTCGGTCAGGTCCAGGTCGCTCTCCGGCTCCCGGTACATCTCCTGCGCCGCGATGTCGGCGAACTGCCCCGCGGTGATCAGATGGGCCCGCGCCAGCGCCGGACCCCGTGCCGCGGGGTCGTAGAAGCCGCGGCCACCGGTCCAGACGGCCGACTCCGTGGCGAAGTACACCGCACCCGGGAGGACGACCGCCACGGACCGCGCGGGCGGCGTCCGGTCGCGGCAGCCGGGGTGGCTCCGGGCGGAGCCGGGGGGCCGGCCCCCGGTGATGTAGTGGAGCAGCCGCGCGATGTGCATGTTGGAGCCGTACGCGGCGTACCAGACGTGCGGGGGCGGCGCCACCGCACGGGGGAGTCTGGGGGTCGGACGGTGGGGCTCTGGCATGGGCGCTCCTGGACAGGGCCGACGGGCTGGGCGACGGGCGGGGCCGACGGGCGGGGCCGACGGGCAGGCCGACGGGCTGGGCGACGGGCTGGGCGCGTCGCCGACAGGCTCAGGCCGTCCCCTGATCGAACCCCTCGTCGGTGCCGTCCCTGGCTCCGGCGGGGAGATCGGGCGGCGTGTACGACTCCAGGGCCTCGCCGTCCGGGTCGGGACGGACCGCCCCGAGGAGCGGGTTGGCGGCGATGGGGGACACCTTGACCTTGGCGCCCGGTCGGGGGGCCTGCACGACCAGTCCGTGGCCGAGGTAGATCGCCACGTGCGTGGCCTCGGGGAAGTAGACGACCAGGTCGCCGGGGCGCAGCTCGCGCAGCTCCACCCTGGGGAGGGCCCGCCACTGCTCCTGGCTGGTGCGCGGGATCTCCCGGCCGGCGCTCGCCCACGCCCGGGAGGTCAGCCCGGAGCAGTCGTACGACTCCGGTCCCTCGGCGCCCCACACGTACGGCTTGCCGATCTGGCCCACCGCGAACCGCAGGGCCTCGCCGCCCGCCCGGGACGGTGTCCGGTCGCCGTCCAGGACGCCCGAGTCGAGGAGTTCGCGCTGCGCCCCCGCCGTCTGCGTACGCTCCAGGTCGGTCAGTCGGGTGAGCTGGTCCGCGGGGAGCGAGGCGAGCAGCCGCTGGACCTCCGCGAGCCGCTTCCGGACGTCCTCGCGCTGCTTCAGCCGCCGCGCGGTGAGTGTCTGCTGCCGGTCCAGGGCCTTGCGGGAGGCGCTCGCGAGCTCGTCGGCCCTCTTCTCGGCCAGGGTGAGCCGGGACACGGTGGTGGCCCGGTCGCGGGCCGCGCGGTCCATCAGACGCCCCTGGTCAAGGGCGTGCTGGGGGTCGTCGCCGAGCAGCAGGCGCAGATACGAGGAGAACGCCGAGGCCGTGACCCGCCCCTGGTACTGCTCCCTGGCCAGCCGCCCGGCAGCGTTCCGTCCCTGGGCGAGGCGCTCGCGTGCCTCGGTGAGGGCGCCGCTGACCTTCTTGGTGTCGGCGGTCTGGAGGCGCAGGGCCTCGTCCGTGGCGTTGAAGGCCTCGGTGGCCTGCTCGGCACGGCGGTAGAGCGTCCGGAGCCGGCCGAGGAGCGCCACGACGGAGTCGCCGCCGGAGGGCGGGAGTTCGGCGGCGTCGTCGAGGGGGGTGCCGTCGGCCGGATCGGTGCCGCCGGTGGGGTCCTCGGCGCCCTCTGGCTCGGCATCCTCGCCCGGGGGGTTCGCGCGGGTCTCCACCGGAGTCTCCGCGGCCTGTACCGGGGCCTCCACTCCCGCGTCCGGCGGGTCGTCCGCCGTGGCCGCCGGGACCCCCGACAGCGCCGTCGTCGCGGCGAGCACCCCCGTGCAGACCGTGCGCAGCAACCTTCCTGACACGTCATCACCTCCACCGCGATGATGGAGGGACCGTGCGGTCGGATGACCTCACAAAGGGGCGAACCGGAGCAATCGGCTCACCCGTTCGGCTTGGACCAGGGCCACTTCGGCGTTTGCCGCTCGCGGCCCTCGGGGACGTACTCGTAGACCCAGCCGCGCTGGATCCCGAGCCGCTTGGTGTGCCCGGCCGGTTCCCGGCGATAGGCGTGGACCGTCGGGGGGCCGCCGTCCGCGTCCGGTACGGGCACCTCGTACCACTTCGGTGGATGTCCGGTGTGTCCGAGGAGGACGGACAGGACCTGGCCGTCCAGGGGACCGCCGCGGAATGGGGTGTTCTCGCTTCTCACGGGACCAGTCTCATATGAGGTGGGCCGCCCTGCTCACCACGGGGGTCACTCGCCGCGCCAGTGCGCCGACCGGGCCGTCGGCCGTCTCCTGCGCGAGGAGCAGGGAGACGACCGAGGCCGTCTCCTCGTCGCTCGCCGCCGTGGCGGCGAGCAGCGCGACCAGATGGTCGACCAGCCAGTCCCGCAGCTCGCCGGCCGGGGGCTGCTTCCCCTCGTCGAGCCAGATCAGCGAGGCCGCCTCCACCGCGGCGATCCAGGTGCGGACCATCATCCGCAGCCGGGGCCCGGGGAGGTCCACCCCCAGGTGGACGAGGATCTGCTCCGCAGCGGCACGCCGCACCTCGTCCACGATCGCGGTGGTCCGGGAGGTCTCGGCGACGCTGCCGCCCTGGAGGAGGGCGCTGAACCCGGCGTCGTGCTCGTCGACGAAGGCCAGATAGCGGTCGAGGACCCGGCTGAGCCGCTCGGTCGGCGGGCCGGCCTGCGGCTCGGCGAAGCAGAGCTCCAGCTCGTCGGCGGAGGAGCGCAGGGCCGCCTCGTAGAGCTGCTGCTTGCCGCCGGGGAAGTACCGGTAGACGAGCGGTCGCGAGACGCCCGCCGCCTCGGCGACGTCGTCCAGGGAGACCTCGTCGGGCGCCCGGTGCGCGAAGAGATTCAGGGCGGCGGCGAGGAGCTGCACCCGTCGCTCCTCGACGCTGAGCCTGCGGTACGCGGGCGAGGCGGCACTGGTCATGCCTCGCAGGGTAGCTCCGCGTGATGACGCCCGGAGCCGAGGCCCGTGGCCACCGCCCCGCCCGGCCGGCGGCTCACGCCAGCAACCCCGACGACTTCCAGAGCCGCCGGCCGGGGCCGCGCAGCACCCCGATGTCGTCGAGGAAGTCGGTCAGGCGTCGGGCGCCCGACTGCATGACCTCGCGGCGGTGGCCGCTCGCCTTGACCTGGGCGACCGCCTCGCGGCGGTCCAGGCCGACGTTGTCGTACACCGCGGGGTTGACGAAGCAGGTGGAGAACACCCGGGCGGCCTCGCCGCAGCTGAGGCGGGTGAACTCCTGCTCCCAGCGTGGCGCGGTCACCATCTGGCGCCGCAGCTCCTCGCGGGCGTAGCGCACATGCCGGGCCTCCTCGACGACATGGATGCGGGTCACGCCCCGTACCAGCGTCTGGACGCGCTCGTCCGGGAACGTCAGCCGCTGCATCCAGTCCAGGATCTCCTCGCCGAGGAGGGTGGCGGCGAAGGAGCCGGGGGTGGTGGAGACCGTCTTCAGGATGCGGGCGAGGTTGTGGTAGATCCGCGGCACGGGGTAGGCGGGCGCGCCGCCCTTCTGGATCATCCGGGCGAACATCATCGAGTGCCGGCACTCGTCGGCGATCTCGGTCAGGGCGTACCGCACGTGGTCGCTCGTGGGCGACTTGTCGTAGATGTGCCGGACGAGCAGCTGCATCAGGATGATCTCGAACCAGATGCCGAGCGAGGCGAGCGACGCGGCCTCGTGCCGGGCGAGGTCCATCCGCTGTTCCTCGGACATCCGCCGCCACATCGGGGTGTCGTAGAGCGAGACCAGCTCCGGCGGCCAGAACCACTTGCCGTCCTCGAGGGGTGCGGCCCAGTCGAGTTCGGTCTCGGGGTCGAAGGAGTGCTTGAGGGAGGACTCGAGCAGCCGGGCCGCGACCTGTTCCCGGTCGCGGAGCGGGCCGAGGGCGTCCTGGAGGAGGCGGAAGTCCAGTTCGGTCCGAGTGGTCATGACGGTGCGACACCTCGCTGTGCTCGCAGTCGGGTTACCGGCGGTCACTCCTATCAGACTGCCCGTCAGTAAGCCCGTCAATCCCCCGTGCGCGACTTGTTGACTCGATGTCTACCAAGGTGTCAGCCTGCCCGGAGGGCCATCACGTCCACGTGAGAGCAAGGAGACGTCAGTGTCGGCGTACGACCTCTACACGAAGACCATGAAAGCCGCGAACGCCACGGAAGACCCCGTCTGGCAGGTGCCGGCGACCGGTTCGGCTCGCTTCAGCTGGGAGGCCATGTTCGTCGGCCAGAAGAACGGCTCCGGTCGCGAACGCCTCCTCGCCCTGTACCAGAAGGGCAAGGACAAACAGTGGGACGGCTCCAAGCGCATCGCCTGGGAGCTGGAGGTCGACCCGTACGACCCCCTCGGCACGCCCGACGACGTCCTCACCCTCTACGGCACGCGCCACTGGGCGAAGATGACGGAGAAGGACAGGGCGGAACTGCGCCGCCACTACGCCTCGTGGCAGTTCAGTCAGTTCCTCCACGGCGAGCAGGGCGCGATGATCTGCGCCGCGCGGATCGTCGAGTCCGTCCCGGACCTGGACGCCAAGTTCTACTCGGCGACGCAGACCATGGACGAGGCACGGCACGCCGAGGTCTACGGCCGCTTCCTGCACGAGAAGATCGGGATGCTCTACCCGATCAACGACAACCTCCAGGGCCTGCTGGGCGACACCCTCCGCGATTCGCGCTGGGACATGCCGTACCTCGGGATGCAGGTCCTGATCGAGGGCCTGGCCCTTGCCGCGTTCGGCATGATCCGCGACACGACGGACAAGCCGCTCCCGAAGCAGATCCTGGCGTACGTGATGCAGGACGAGGCCCGCCACGTGGCCTTCGGCCGGATGGCGCTGCGCGACTACTACAAGCAGCTGACGGACGCGGAACTGCGCGAGCGCGAGGAGTTCGTGATCGAGGGCTGCTACCTGATGCGGGACCGGCTGCGCGGGGTCGAGGTCCTGGAGAACTTCGGCATCGGGAGGAAGGAGGCGGAGGAGCTCAGCGAACAGAGCGAGTTCCTGCGCCTCTTCCGCAGACTGCTGTTCAGCCGGATCGTGCCCTGCGTGAAGGACATCGGCCTCTGGGGCGAACGACTCCAGAAGGCCTACCTGGACATGGGCGTCTTCGACCTCGGCGACTCGAACCTGGATCTCCTGATGACCCAGGACGAGGAGATCGCGGAGGCCCTGGACCGGGAGCGGTTCGCGACGGAGGAGGCGGAGCGGGTGGCGGAGGTCGAGGAAGCCGTCGCGCAGGGCGCGGCGGAGGGGTAGGGGGCAGAGGGGGGCCCGGGAGGGACCCGGAGGGTGGGATGTCGTACCGGTGACGTAGCGTGCCCGCCATGACCATGCCGCCATCGCCGAGCCAGCCGCCCCACAACCCGTACGGCGGCCCCGTCCCGCCTCCGCAGCAGCCCGGCGCGTACGGGGCTCCGCAGGGGTATCCGGCGCAGGGCGTTCCTCCGCAGGGCTTCCCTCCGCAGTACCAGGGGCCGGGTGCCGGGGCCTGGGGGCAGCCGCCCATGGGGCCCCCGCCGAAGAAGTCGCTCTCGGCGGGGGCGATCGTCGCCATCGTCCTCGGCTCCCTGGTCCTGGTCGGCGGTCTCGGTTACGCGGCGAAGGCCGGGCTCTCGGGAGTCACCGGCTCCTTCCCCGAGGCGACGCACAAGCTGGTCGTCCCCAAGACGCTCCTCGCCGGCGAGTACACGCTGGTCTCCGACCTCTCCGACACCCAGGGCAAGGAGATCGAGGACACCCCCGATCTCACCGTGAAGGACGCCGAGGCGGCGGTCGGCCAGTACACCGGCAAGGACGGGGCAGTCCTCGTCGTCTCGGGTATGCACGGGCGCATCAAGAACGCCGCGGTCACCCGGCGGTCGATCCTCAAGGGCGCCGCCGCTGAGAAGGGCTCCACGCTCGCCGTCCCGCCCAAGGACTTCACCCCCGCCGGGTACGGCGTGACCGTGAGCTGCCAGGTCACCACGTCGAAGGACGCCCTCGCCACGACCACGCTCCCCATGTGCGCCTGGGGCGACGACAACACCGCGGCCGCCGTGGCCCTCGTCACCCCCGGGTCGGCGACCGCCGACCCGAAGGACATCGACCTGGCCGAACTCGCCGAGACCACGGCCAGGGTCCGCGCGGAGATCCGCAAGCCGATCGGCTAGCCGGCCCGCGAGCCGATCGGCTCGCCGGTCAGCCGGCGTCCCGGGGCCGCAGCGCCTCCTCCATCACGGCCCGGGCGATCGGCGCCGCGCTGCCGCCGCCGCTGATCTCCGTACGCCTGGCCTCCGCGTCCTCCACGACGACCGCGACCGCCACCGCGGGCTGGGCCGCGTCCGCCGCCTGCGCCCAGGCGATGAACCAGGCGTACGGAGTGCCCGTGTTGCCCAGGCCGTGCTGGGCCGTGCCGGTCTTGCCGCCGACCGTCGCCCCCGGGATCGCCGCGTTGGTGCCGGTGCCCTCCTCGACGGCCTTGACCATCAGCCGCTGCAGCCGGTTCGCGGTCGAGGGGCGCATCGCCTGGCGGTAGCTGCGGCGGCCCGTCGTGTCGACCGTCGTACCGCCGGCCGTCGTCGTCCGCTCCACCAGATAGGGGTGGGCGATCTCCCCGTTGTTGGCGATCGCCGCCGCCACCAGCGCCATCTGCAAGGGCGTCGCCGTCGTGTCGAACTGGCCGATCGAGGAGAGCGCGAGCTGGTCGTCGCTCATCTTCCGGTCGAAGTTGGACTTGGCGACCCAGGACGGGATCGACAGGCCGGTGTCGTTGAAGCCGAAGTTCTCCACCGCCCGCACCATCCCGGGAAGCCCGACCTCCACCCCGAGCCTGGCCATCACCGTGTTGCACGACCACTGGATCGCGTACGCGAGCGACGCGTTCCCGCACCCCTTCGCCTCGTTCGGCAGCACCTGCCGCGTCCCCGGGAGCACGAACGGGTCCGGGGTGTCCGTCGGCGCGTCGACGTCCGTCACCACACCCGTGTCCAGCGCCGCCGCCGCCGTGACCATCTTGAACGTGGAGCCGGGCGGATACGTCTGCCGGATCGCCCGGTTCAGCATCGGCTGGCTCGGCGAGGTGTTCAGCCGGGCCCAGGCACCCTTGACCGCGGATCCCGTCCCGGACAGCAGCGCCGGATCGTACGAGGGGGAGGTGACCAGGGCCAGGATCCGCCCGCTCGACGGCTCGATGGCCGCCACCGCGCCCCGCTTCCCGGCGAGTCCCCGGTACGCGGCCTCCTGCATAGACGCCCGGACCGTCGTCACCACGTCGCCGCCGGGTTGCCGCCCCCGGGCCGCGTCGTTCCAGAACGGCAGCGGGGCGAGCAACGGACTCGTGCCGGCCAGGATGTCGTCCTCGGCGTGCTCGACGAGGGTCGTGCCGTACGTCTGCGAGGCGTAGCCGGTCACCGGCGCGTACAACGGCCCCTGCTTGTAGGTACGTTCGTAGCGGAGCTGCTGGCCGCTGTCCCGCGAGCCGGTCACCGGCCGGCCCTCGACCACGATCTCGCCCCGCGGCTCGCCCCAGCGGATGATCGTGGCGCGCCGGTTGGCCGGGTTCTCGTTCAGTTCGTCGGACCGGACGACCATCACCCGCGCCGCGTTGACGAGCAGCGCCACCAGCAGGAGCAGGCAGAGCGCGGCAGCGCGCCGGATGTACGGGATCACCGGGCGTCCTCCACCACCGGCGCGACGACACCGGGCTCGACCGTGTCGGGAAGCGGTGCGCGGGCCGAGTCGCTGACCCGGATCAGCAGCGCCACGATGATCCAGTTGGTGACGACGGACGAGCCGCCCTGAGCCAGGAACGGCATGGCCATGCCGGTGAGCGGGATCAGGCCCATCACCCCGCCGGCGATGACGAAGACCTGGAGCGCCAGGATAGAGGCGAGACCGATCGCGAGCAGCCGCCCGAAGGGGTCGCGCAGGGCGAGCCCGGCCCGGAACCCGCGGGCGACGAGCAGCGCGTACAGCAGGAACAGGGCGGTCAGCCCGGCCAGTCCGAGCTCCTCGCCCGCCGTCGCCAGGATGAAGTCGGACTTGGCGGCGAAGCCGATCAGGATGGAGTGCCCGAGGCCGAGCCCCGTGCCGAGCATCCCGCCCGCGGCGAAGGAGAACAGGGACTGCGCGAGCTGGCTCGGCCCGTCCCCCGCCTCGATGGAGGCGTAGGGGTTCAGCCAGTCCTCGACGCGGCTGTGGACGTGGGGTTCGAGCGAGCCGACCGCGAACGCCCCGACGCCCGCCAGGAGCAACCCGACCGCGATCCAGCCGGTCCGGCCCGTCGCCACGTACAGCATGATCACGAAGAGTCCGAAGAAGAGCAGCGACGTGCCGAGGTCCCGCTCCAGGACCAGCACGCCCACGCTCAGCACCCAGATCGCCACGATCGGCCCGAGCACCCGGCCGGTGGGGAGCTGGAGCCGCCAGATCCTGCGGCCGGTGTACGCCAGCGCGTTGCGGTTGGCGGCCAGGTAGGCGGCGAAGAAGACCGCGAGCAGGATCTTGGCGAACTCGCCCGGCTGGAAGGAGAGTCCGCCGATCCGGATCCAGATCTTGGCCCCGTTCACCGCCGGGAAGAGGATCGGCACGAGCATCAGGACCAGGGCGCTGGCCATCGACAGATACGCGTACCGCTGCAGCACCCGGTGGTCGCGCAGCAGCACCACGACGGCGCCGAAGAGCGCGACGCCGAGCGCCGACCAGACCAGCTGGGTGAAGGCCGCCTGGTCGTTCGGCGTCTCCAGGTCCAGCCGGTAGATCAGCACCAGACCGAGGCCGTTGAGGAGAACACCGATGGGCAGCAGCAGCGGATCCGCGTACGGGGCGCGGAACCGTACGGCGAGATGGGCGAGGAGCGCGAGCGCGCCCAGACCGGCTCCGTAGCGCAGGGCGTCCGGCGGGACGGCGTCGTTCCTGGCCAGGCCGACGCCCGCATAGCCCATGACGGAGATGAGGACGGCGCAGACGAGGAGGGAGAGTTCCACGCCGCGGCGCTTCGGGATGCGGAGCGCGGGCGGGGGAGCGTCCGCCGTCGTTGCGGTCATGGTCCGCAACGTAGCAAGCGATATGGCTTATATCCCTTATGTGTGACGGTGTGCCGTCAGGGGTCGGTGAACGGCACGTACTCCGGCAGCGTCAGCCTCGCCTCGGCACCGCCGTCCGGCGCGTTGCCGAAGACCAGCTCCGCGCCGATCACTTCGGCCTGGCCGGCCGCGATCGTGAGCCCGAGGCCGTGCCCCTTGCCGCCGCTCTCGGTGCGGAACCGCTGCGGCCCGGACGCCAGCAGGTACTCCGGGTATCCGGCCCCGTGGTCCCGGACCGTGACGACGGGGCCGTCCACGGTAAGGACGACCGGCGGGGCGCCGTGCCGGTGCGCGTTGGCGACGAGGTTGCCGAGGACCCGCTCCAGGCGCCGCCTGTCCGTCTCGACCATCGCGTCCCGGAGGACCCGTACCTCCGTCTCGGTCCCGGAGGCCCGTACCACCCCGCGCGCGAGCGGCCCGAGATCGTGCGTCGCCAGGTCGACGGTCTCGTTGCGGGCGTCGAGCCGTGAGATCTCCAGAAGGTCCTCGGTCAGCCCGCGCATCGCCTTCACCCGGTCCCGTACCAGCTCCGACGGCCTCCCCTCCGGCAGCAGTTCGGCGGCGGCCGACAGGCCGGTCAGCGGGGTGCGCAGCTCGTGCGCCACGTCCGCGGTGAAGCGCTGCTCGGTCTGGAGCTTGCGCTGGAGCGAGGAGGCCATCGTGTCGAGCGCCCCGGAGACCGTCGCCACCTCGTCCTGCGGGCGTCCGGGCACCTTCGTCCGGGGGTCGTCCACGCGCGCGTCGAGATCGCCCGCGCTGATCCGCCGGGCCACCTGGGCCGTCAGATGCAGCCGCCGCGTCACCCGGGTGACCGCGAACGCGCCCACGAGCAGTGTCGCCCCGATCGCGAGGACCGAGGAGCCCACGATCGAGCGGTCGAGGCCGTCGATGATCTCCGTGCCGGTGGAGTAGTCCACCCGGACGGCGAGGGCGCGGCCGTCGGCCGGTCCCGCCGCCCACATCACCGGCCGGTCCCGGTACTCCCCGGCCATCGTGCCGCGCTCCCCATTCAGGGCGAGCGCGCGCAGCTCGTCCGGGAGGTCCTCGGGGTCGATCCCGGCGGCCCGGGGGAGCGGGTCGCCCGCCTCGTACGCCCGGGAGGCCGTGGTCAGCCGGGTGAGAGCCCGCTCGCGGAAGTCGTCCTCGGTCTGCCGGGACACGGAGGCATGGACGAGGGCGCCGAGCAGGGCGGCCAGGGCGCAGCACATGACGGTGATGAAGACCGCGGACTTCCAGGTGAGCGTCGCGGTCCAGGCGGGCAGGCGGGGCCGTCCGCGCGCGGTCACGGGGCCTCCCCGAAGGCGTCGTCGGTGTCGGAGGGCTCGGCGGAGGAGCCCGCCGGTCCGGGCGTGGGTGTCGGCTCGACGAGCCGGGGCTCGGGCGCCGCCGAGGCGGACGGGCCCGGCGGCTTGACGCGGACGATCTCGTCCCTGGCCGGGAGCATCGCGCCCCGCTGCTCGTCCCAGGACCAGGCCGTGCGGTACTCGTACCCCGGGATGCCGGCCGATGAGGCCCGTACGATCAGGTCCCGGCCCGCCAGCTCCACGCTGACCACCTGCTCGACGGTGGACATGATCCGGGTGAGCCCGCTGTTCCGGGCGAGATACACCCGCACGCCCACCTGCTGCTCGGGCATCCGGATGCCGACGATCAGCTCGTCACGGCCGTTGCCGGTCAGGTCCCGGTAGTACGGCTTCATGACCGGGCACGCCGCGGGCTCCGCCGTACACCGGTCGATCTGCCGCGCCGTCTCCTCGTACATGCCGTCGGCCCCGGAGTACGTGTCCGGGTGGGCCTTCGCCTCGGCGCGGACCACGGCCACGGCGTCCACCCGGTGGACGTCGTCGTCGGGGACGCCGATGCCCGGGACGGACTCGGTGTCGGTCTCGCCGTAGTCGAGCGGTGGTGCGGTCGCGGGCGGCAGATCGGGCCAGAGACGCACGGGTCCGACGGCGGTGGGCGTGGTGCCCGCGCTCCTCAGCTCGCCCTCGGTGTCGCAGCCGCAGAGCACGAGCGGCGCCGCCGCGGCCAGGGCCACGGCGGCGACGAGCGGCCGTCCGCGCGGTCTCACGCTGCTCCTCCGGGGGCGATCGGTTCGCTGCTCCACCAGGTCGGCGAAGAGGATGAGGTGGTCACTTCGGTGACCGTCCACGATCGGGCGCCACAGGTGATCAGCCGGAGTTCGGGACGGTCTGTCTTCCCGTAGACCATATTCGTAGGGAAGTACTTTTTGTCGACCTGCCCGGCCCGCAGGCGAGGAGGCCGTCACCGAGCGCGAGGGGGAGCGCCGAACCGACAAGAGGTCGCCGACGAGAGGTCGCCGACGGCGCGGGCGGTGACGGTGCCGCTCATCGAAGGCTCCGGACCCTCGGCGTGCGGAGTGATGGATCCGAAGCCGAATGTCCGCTGTCGCGGCCTTGCGACAGTGGCCCGTACGTGGTGCGACGATGCCGTCGCACCCCCGGTTCCTACCGCTCCATCCGGTCGAGCGCGGCGCGGCAGAAGGTGAGCAGCTTCTCGTCCTCGTAGACGTCATGGCTGCTGTAGCCGCTCTCACGCACGTTGTGGCGGCGCGGCCGGGCCAGTTCCGAACGGATCACCCACCGTGCCTCCACCGCCTCCGGCCCCATCTCCGCCAGGCACTCCGCGATCTCCACCCGCGCGTGCCGGTTCTCCTCCCAGGCGGCGAGCAGTACCGGCAGCGCCGCCGCCGTGTCCCCGGAGACCCGCCACAGGGCCGCCGCGCTGCGCACCCGTACCCACAGGTCCAGGGCCGTGAGCCCCGGGAGCAGAGCGGGCGCGCCGCTCGCCGCCGCCGGGCCGATCGAGCCCAGGGCACGGGCCGCCGCGCACCGGTCCGGAGCGGTGGCGTCCGGGCCCAGCCAGGCCACCAGCGCCGGCAGCACGGCCTCCCGGTCGCCCTCCACCGCCCAGAGTGTGAGCGCCGCCTGCGCCGAGACCGCCGCCGCCTCGCTCTCCAGCAGGGCCCGCGCGTCCGGGATCGCCTCCCGCGCCGCGGGCCCGAACGCGGCCAGCGTTCTCAGCGCCGCCTCCTGCACCCAGTCCCGCCGGTTCGACGGCGCCCCGCGCAGAACCCGCAGCACCTCGGGCATCGCCTGTACCCCCCGGACCGAGGCCAGGGCATGGAGCAGCGGCGCCGCGTGCTCGTACAGCCGGTCGTCGAGGTCGACGCGGGCCAGCCGGCGGCGCAGCAGCGGCGCGAGCGGCGCGGCGGCCGGACCCAGGGTCGGGACGGCGTACAGCAGATCGCGCCGGACCTCCGGCTCGACCAGGGCGCGGGCCAGCAGCGGTACGGCCCGCGCGTCCCCGGAGCGGGTGAGGGCGAGCAGGGCGCGGCCGCGCACGTCCGGTGCCCCGGGCGCGTCCTCCGGCCGATCGGCCCACTCCTCCCACTCGGGCCGCTCGGGCCGTCCCGGGCGCGCGGCCAGCCGGGCCGCGAGGGCGTCGGTCGCGGGGCCGGTGAGCTCGAACAGGCCCTCCAGGAACGAGGTGGCGGCCTCGCGCAGCCGGGGATCGGGGTCGGCGAGCTGCGTCCCGATCAGCCGCACCACCTCCTCGTACCCCCCGCGCCAGACCCGTATCAGACCGCCGCTCAGCCAGATGGCGTCCGCGCGCTGACACCGGTCCGGGCTGCGCAGCTGGGCGAGGATCAGTGCGATCCGGTCCTCGACACGGTCGTCGAGCGCGGTGTGCAGGGTGCGCATCAGCTCGTCGGTCCACGGGGTGGGGCGGCCCACGGCATGCTCCTCGAAGAGCTCGCGGACCTGCCCGGCGAACGTGGGCGTGGACGGCCGGGCGCTCTCCGCGGCGGCCGCCTCGGGCGGCGCGGTCCGCACCTCGTCGAGCAGCCGCGTCACGCGCTCCACCACGTCGTCCGGGATCTCGCCCGGCGCGCACCGGGCCAGCTGCGCGAGCGCCGCGAGCCGCAGGCCGGGTGCGTGGGCCGCGCGGGTGAGCCAGCCGAGCCAGTCGACGGTCTCGTCCCGCAGCGACTCGTGCCGCCGCGCGATCCGCCCGACCGCCTCCACCAGCGCGAGCCGCACCTCCGTGTCGCGCTCGACGGTCAGCCGCTCCCTCAGCAGGGACAGCACACCGGCCGGGTCCGGGTGCAGCGAGGCGAGCGCGCAGGGGGCGGCGAGCCGCACCTCGGGGTCCGGGTCGCCGACGAGCCCGAGGAAGACGTCGGCGCCCGCCGCGACCGCGGCCGCCGCCATGGCGTAGTTCGCGGCCGGGATGAAGTCCTCGTCGTCCGGGTCGAGTTCGTCGAGCTCCTCCTCGCCGCTCAGCTCGATCCCGCCGATGCTGGTCAGCAACTCGACGATGCCGCCCCGGTCCTGGACCTCCGCGTCGGCGACGAGTTCGAGCAGGAAGGGGATGCAGGCGAGAGTCGAGTCGTACACGTCCCCCTGGTGGTGCACCGAGCCGTACATGCCGTCGAGGGCGAGCTCCCGTTCGCCGGGGTCGGACGAGGCGAGTCCGCGCAGCATCCCCGGTACATCGTCGGCTGGTCCGTAGGCATGCCCCAACGAGGCCCAGTCGACCTCCTCGATCCCCGTCAGCATGCGGCCGCCGCCTTCCCCGTGAGCGCTGTACCAGGCAGCAAGTGTGCACCACCACACCGGGAACGAGGACCCGCTGACCGGACGCGGTCCCCGAAGGGCCCGCGAGCCGCTCGCTTTGCGCCATCTGCGGGAGCGGTACGCGGAGTTGCTCGCGCCGGTTCGAAAAGTGGCGTACGAGGAGTGCGGGAGAACGGGCGTACGGAGGGGGCACGGGCGCCCGCCGCACCGTCGCCGGCGACCTAGCCGTCGGACCGTACGCGCACGAAGCGGGCCGTCTCGTGCCGACCGGCCTGCTGCCGCAGTTCGACCGCCAGCGGGTCGGCGAGCGGGGTCACCGGGCCGTGCTCGGGATGCTCCACCGGGGCCCCGAGCCGGCCCGCTGCCAGCGCGGCGACCTCGCGGGCCTGCACCGGAGTCAGCTTCGGCGAGGTCGTCAGCGTACGGTCGTCGGGGAGGCGCACGAGCAGCGCCCGGGGCCGGTCCGCCGGGCCGACCAGGCCGAGGAGCGTGCCGTCGAGGGTGTCCGCGTGCCGCACCTTCCGCCACGCCCACGTCTCGCCCGCCCGGTACGGCGAGCGCAGTGCCTTCGCCACGATCCCCTCGACGCCCACGGCCCGCAGATCGCGGAACCAGCCCCGCGCGGTCTCCTCGTCCAGCGTCGCGAGCACGGGCTGCACGGGCGGCCCGACGTCGCTCAGCGCGACGCCCAGCAGCTTCCAGCGCTCGACGAGCGGCAGCGGCCGGACGTCCCGGCCGGGGAGGGCGAGGACGTCGAAGGCGATGTACGAGACCGGCACGCCGGCCTGTCTGCGGTCGGCGTGCGAGCGGAGCAGGTCGGTGAAGCTCAGCCGCCCCTCGCGGTACGCGCACAGCTCACCGTCCAGGACGACCCCGGCCGGCAGCCGGGCGCCCAGATGCGCCGCGATCTCGGGAAACTCCCGGGAGAGGTCCCGGTGCGAGCGCGACTGCAGGAAGACCCTGCGGTCCTCGAGGACGAAGGCGAGGGCGCGGAAACCGTCGAGTTTGAGGGAGTACTGCAGGCCCCCCGGCGTGCTTCCCTGCGCCGGGATCTCGTCGGCCGGGCGCGGGCGCATCACGTCGACCGGCGGACGCAGGACGGGGCCCTCCGCGGGCCCGGGCCGGGGGGCGGCGGTCATGGCAGGACCCCTGTCCGGTCCGGGTCGAAGAGCGGCCCGAGCAGGTCCCCGTACCGCTCCAGACGTGGCGCGATGTCGTCCATCAGCAGCACGAGCCGCTCGGGCGCGTCGCACGCCTCGACCTCCTCCCAGGTCACCGGCGCGGAGACGGTGGGCCGGGTGCGGGCGCGCAGGGTATAGGGGGTCGCGGTGGTCTTGGCGGCCGCGTTCTGGCTGAAGTCGACGAAGACCTTCCCGGGCCGCAGCGACCGCGTCATCCGGTGGACGACCAGCGCCGGATGATCCGCCTCCGCCTGGACGGCGAGCTGCTTCGCGTACGCCGAGACCTGGTCGGACGGGGTCGGCTCCAGTGGTACGAGCAGGTGCAGGCCCTTGGCGCCGGAGGTCTTGGCGAAGGCCTCCAGGCCGTCCGCGGCGAGCCGCTCGCGCAGCCAGAGGGCCACCCGGCAGCAGTCCACGACGGTGGCCGGCGGCCCGGGGTCGAGGTCGAGGACGAGGCGGTCGGCGACGGCCTGCGAGCCGGCCCGCCACTGCGGGGTGTGGAACTCCACGACCAGGTTCGCCGCCCACATCAGGGAGGCGAGGTCCTGGATCACGACCTGCCGCGCGCGCGGGTCGCCGGAGCGGGGCACGGGGGTGGTCTTCACCCAGGCGGGTGTGCCGGGCGGCGGGTTCTTGGTGAAGAAGAGCTGCCCGTCGGGGCCGTCCGGATAGCGCAGGAAGGAGACCGGGCGATCGCGCAGATGCGGGAGGAGCGCGGTGCCGACGGTGGCGTAGTAGTGCAGCAGCTCGCCCTTGGTGGTGCCGGTGGAGGGGTGGAGGACCTTCTCCAGATTGCTGAGCGCGAGGCGCCGCCCCTCCACCTCCGTGATGGGCGTCATACGATGAGAATCCCACGAATCAGGAAGTGTCGTGCGAAAGGGATGAAACGTGCGATCCATATGGAACGGCGCTATTTCCTTCGGTCTGGTGAGCATCCCGATCAAGCTGGTGAACGCCACCGAGAGCCGGTCCGTGTCCTTCCGCCAGATCCACGCCGCCGACGGCGGCCGGATCCGCTACCGCAAGGTGTGCGAGCTGGACGGCGAGGAGGTCTCCCAGGCGGAGATCGGCAAGGCTTACGAGGAGTCCGACGGGACGATGATCCCGATCACGGACGAGGATCTGGCGGCGCTGCCGTTGCCGACGGCGAAGACGATCGAGATCGTGGCCTTCGTGCCGGCCGGGGAGATCGACCCGCTCCAGATGGACGCCGCGTACTACCTCTCGGCGAGCGGGGCACCGGCCGCCAAGCCGTACACCCTGCTGCGCGAGGCGCTCAAGCGGAGCGACAAGGTGGCGGTCGCGAAGTACGCGCTGCGCGGGCGCGAGCGGCTCGGGATGCTCCGGGTCGTGGACGACGTGATCGCGATGCACGGGCTGCTCTGGCCGGACGAGATCCGGGCGCCCGAGGGGGTGGCCCCGGAGACCCCCGTCTCGGTACGGGACGCGGAACTCGACCTGGCGGACGCCCTGATGGCGACCCTCGGCGAGGTGGACATCACCACGCTGCACGACGACTACCGGGAGGCCGTCGAGCAGATGATCGCCGCCAAGGCGGAGGGCGGCGCCGCGGTGGCGCCCCCGGAGCCCGAGGCGGCGGGCGGCGGCCAGGTCATCGACCTGATGGCGGCCCTGGAGGGCAGTGTCCGCGCGGCGAAGGAGGCGCGCGGGGAGGGTGGCGGGGTCGCCGGTGTGACCGAGCTGCCTGCCCGCAAGACCTCCTCCCGTACGCCGAAGGAGACGGGCGCGCGGAAGTCCACGTCGAAGGCGGCGGCGAAGAAGGCGGCCCCGGCCCGCAAGTCGACGTCGGAGACGGCGGGGTCCGGGGCGGCCGGCGGCAAGGCGGCGGCGAAGAAGTCGACGGCCAAGTCGACCGCGAAGAAGACGGCGGCGAAGAAGACGACGGCGTCCACGAAGAAGGCGACCCCGCGCAAGCGGTCGGCGTAGTCGCGAGGCGGTGCCCCGGAACGCGGGCGCCGCGACCCGCCCGCCGCTCCCGGCGCCGCGACCCGGCCGCCCCCGAGGCGCGCCCGCCCCCGAGGCCCGGGCGTCAGCTCTTCAGCAGTTCCCGCAGCGACCCCTTCATCGCGGTCACGAACGTCTCCCGCTCCGCCTCGCCCACCAGGTCGAGCGAGAGGTACGGATTGAGGTCCTCCAGCTCCACGAGCAGCAGTTCCCCGCCCGGCGCCCGGCAGGCGTCGACGCGCTGGATGCCGTACTCCAGGCCGTTCCAGTCCACGAACCGCCGCGCGAACGCGAGGTCGTCGGAGGTCGGCTCGTACCGCTCCAGCCTCCACCGGGCGTCCGGGTCGGGCGCGTACAGCGCGTACTGGAAGGCGTGCCCCACGAAGTAGAACGAGACCTCGTACGTGAACGGGATCCGCGGCTGTACGAGCATCCCGGCGGGGTCCACGTCCTGGAGCGCCGCCCGCTCCACGAACCGCAGGCCGACCGAGTCCGCCCCGAGGATCGGCTTGACGACGTACTCCTCGGCCTCCGGCAGCCGTGCGAACTCCTCGCGCCGGCCCGCCGTGGGAATGACCGGAAATCCCTCCCTCGACAGCTGGAGGAGGTAGTCCTTTCCAGCCATGTCGCCCTTCCCGGTGAGCGAGTTGAACACCCGCACGCCGCCCTCGCGCGCGGCGCGGGTGAAGGCGTCGTACGCCTCCTGGTAGTGGAGGACGGGCCCGCTGTTGCGCACGACGACGGCGTCGAAGCGGTCCATCAGCGCGGCCGCGTCGAGCGGATGGCAGAGCGCGACGCCGAACTCCTCGCGCAGCCGTCCGGAGAGCCAGATGTCCTCGTCGCAGTAGCGCCGCCCGCGCGCCTGGTAGCCGAGGTCGGTGACGTAGAGAAGCGTTTCCATGGGTGGTCCCCTCTGCCCCGGTTCGCGTTCGGTGGCCGGATCGCCACAGGTTACGTGACGGAAACACGCTGCGGTCAGCCTTAACGGGTTCGCCTCCGCCGACACTTAACGTGAGCGAACGCGGGTGCGAAAAGCGAGAGGTGAGGCGGCAGATGCACTACCGGATCCTGGGACCGGTGCGGGTGTGGCGGGGAGACGCCGAACTGGCCCTGGGGCCCCCGAAGCAGCAGGCCGTGCTGGCGCTGCTGCTGGCGAGGGCGGGAGAACTGCTCACACCCCAGGAGGTGATCGATGCCCTCTGGGAGGAGCCGCCCGGCAGCGCGGTCAACGTCGTGCACCGCCATGTCGGGGCGCTGCGCAGGCTCCTGGAACCCGAACTGCCCAGCCGGACGGCCGCGAGGCGCCTGCTTCGGGGGGCCGGCGGCTACCGGCTGCGCGTCGAACCGGGGGAGCTGGACCTGCTGCGCTTCCGGTCCCTGCGCGAGGACGCCGGCCGGGCCACGGCGGACGGCGACCGCGACAAGGCGGTGTCGCTCCTCGTCGACGCCCTCGGGCTGTGGGGAGGTCCCGCCGGTGCGGGCCTGCCGACGGGCGTGGCCGCGCATCCCCTCTTCACCGCGCTGAACCACGAGTACCTGGCCACCGTCAAGGAGGCCGCCGACCTCGCCCTGGTGGCCGGGCACACGCAGGCGACGGAGCGCGCCCCGGCGACCGAGCACGTCCCGGCGGCGCGGCAGGCCGACGTCGAGCGGGTACTGACGCTGCTCGAACAGGCCACGCACCACTACCCGTTCGACGAGGCGCTGCACGCCAGGCTCGTCACCGCGCTCGCGGCCCTCGGACGGCAGGCCGAGGCGTTGGCCGTCCACCAGTCCGTCCGCTCCCGGCTCGTGGCGGAGCTCGGCGTCGATCCGGGTCCTGAGCTGCGCGCCGCTCACCAACGCGTCCTTCGGCAGACCGTGCCCGTCGTGGCCCGCGCCGTGGACCCGCGGGGCGACGCGGCGGAACCGGAGACCCGGCCGCCCGCACCCGCGTTCCTGCCCGCCCAACTCCCCTTCGACATACCCACCTTCGCCGGGCGCCGGGCCGAACTGGCCCTGTCACGGGAGCTGCTGGAGGCTACCGACGGCACGGAGGGCGCCACCGGATCCGGCGTGGCGCCGGCGATCGCGGCGATCAGCGGCATGGCCGGCGTGGGCAAGACCACGCTCGCCGTGCACTGGGCCCACCGCGTGGCGCACCTCTTCCCGGACGGTCAGCTCTACGTGAACCTCCGTGGCTTCCACCCCACCATGGCCCCCCTCGGCGCGCCCGACGTCATGCGGGAGGTGCTCTCGGCGCTCGGGATCCCGCCCCAGCGCGTCCCGGAGAACCCGCAGGCCCTCCCTGCCTTCTACCGCAGCCTTCTCGCGCCCCGCCGCATGCTGATCCTGCTGGACAACGCCCGGGACTCCGAGCAGGTCAGGCCCCTGCTCCCCGGCACCCCCGGCTGTCTGACCCTCATCACCAGCCGCCACCGCCTCGACGGGCTCGTCGTCACCCACGCCGTCCGCTTCCTCGGTCTGGACGTGCTCTCCCGCGCGGAGGGTTTCGAGTTCCTGACGCGGCGGCTCGGCCTGGACCGGGTCGCGAGCGAGCCCGAGGCCGCCGGGGACATCGTCGAGCTCTGCGGCCACCTGCCGCTCGCCCTCGCGATCGTCTGCGCCCGCGCCCTGCTCAACCCCGGGTTCGCCCTGGAGGCGATCGCCACGGAACTGCGCACCACCCGTGGCAGTCTGGACTCCTTCTCCGGCAGTGACGCGAGCGCCGACGCCCGGAGCGTCTTCTCCTGGTCCTACCGTGCTCTCACCCCGCCCGCCGCCCGCCTCTTCCGGCTGCTCGGCGGAGCGCACGCGGGGCCGGAACTCTCCGTTCCCGCCGCCGCGAGTCTCGCGGGGGTGCCGGTACGGGAGGCCCGCCGCCAGATCGCCGAACTGCTGGAGAGCCAGCTGCTCCTGGAGGAGGCGCCGGGCCGCTACTCCTGCCACGAACTGCTGCGTGCGTACGCCGGGGAGCTGAGCCGGGAACAGGACGACGAGGCGGAGCGGGCACGGGCCCGGCGACGGCTGGTCGAGCACCATCTGCACAGCGCGTGGGCGGCCGACGCCCTCCTCGCCCCGTACCGGGACCGGGTTCCCCTGCCGCCCCCGGGGGAGGGCGTGGTACCGGAGCAGCTGACCGGCGAGACATCGGCCGCGCAGTGGCTGCACCGGCAGCGCCAGGTCCTGCTCGCGGCCGTGGAGACCGCCGCCGCGGACGGCGACGACGGCGAAGGTCTCTGCTGGCGGCTGGCCGCGACGCTGGAACTCTTCCTGGACCGGGCCGGTCGCTGGGAGGAGCAGCGGGTCATCCAGGAACGGGCCCTGCGCGCCGCCCGCCGGGCCGGCGACACCACGGGCGAGGCGTACATCCTGCGCGCGCTGGGATTCGCGTACTGCAGGCTCGGACTGTACAAGGAGTCCCACAACACGCTCTCGCAGGCGCTCGACCGCTTCACCGCCACCGGCGAACGGGACGGAGAGGCGGCCGCCCACCGCAACCTGGCGTTCCTCAGCAACGCGCGGGGGCGGCACGCGCGGGCGCTGGATCACTACCGGCTGGCGTCCGCCCTCTACGAGGCCTCCGGACACCGCACGGGTGCGGCGGCCGTGCTCAACGAGATCGGCTGGACCCACATCCTCACCGGCGCCTACGAACAGGCGCTGGACGACTGCGGCAGAGCCGTCCTCCTGCACCGGCGGAACGGGAACCGGAACGGCGAGGCCGCGGCCTGGGACAGCGTCGGCTACGCCAGACACCACCGCGGTGAACACGCGGAGGCGCTCGACGCCTACGCGCGGGCGATCGCCCTCTACCGCGAGATCGGGGACCTCAGCCTGCAGGCCGACACCCTGGCGCACCTGGGCGACAGCCACGCGGCCGCGGGTGACCCCGTCGCCGCGACCGTCGCCTGGCGCGAAGCCCTGGAACTCTTCGAGCACCTGGGGCATCCCGACGCCGAGCAGGTCAGGGAGCGGCTCGCCGAGCGGGACCCGCTCGCGCCGCCGGAGCCGTGCTGAAGCGGAACGTCACTTTTTCGGCACTGGACCCTGCCTACCCTGCCCCTGAAACCGCTCTCAGAGAATCGGGTCGTGGCCAACGATCAGGACTGGTCACGCCGTTCCCCGACGCGGACAACAGAAGACCGGCAGAGGCGATGGGTTCAGGACGAACCCATCAGTCCGGTCTTCCCGTTCACGAAACCGAGAACAAAGATGTGTTTACGTTCCGCTTCACGGCCGCAGGTCGCGGAGCACACCACTGACATTCAGCACGGCGTGGCAGCCGGACGCCTGCCGCCCGGTTGCCGGAGTACCCGGCTTCGCGCAGGTCACTTCCGCGGTCACGGTCGAGTTCTCGGGGATTTCGATGGGGGTGACCCAGTGGTAGTCCTGATTCCGGAAAGTCTCCAGCGCGATCGTGGTGATCTTCCGCTCCCCGAACGAGATCGTGATGACACCCTCGTCACCCTGGAAGTTCGCCACGACCATGTCGGTGACCCCGAACACCTTCCCCGGGGGCACCTGATACGTCCCCGCCTTCTTGCCGCCCGCGCCCGTCTGGACGTCGATGGTGGCCGAACTCTGCTGACCGGGACCGGATCCGGCACGGCCCGTACCGGACCCGCCGTCGCCCTGCCCACCGCCGGAACCCTGGTCCTGCCCTCCGGTCTCGTCGCCCGGCTTGGCCTGCGCCTTCTGCTTCTCGGCCGCCTCCTGCTGCTTCGCGGCCTCCTCCTTCTGCGCGGTGGTCGCGGCCTCCTTCGCGGCGCTGCGCACCGCCGGCGTGACCAGGGCGAACCAGGCGACCAGCAGCGCCATCAGCACCGCGAGCAGAATCAGCAGCCACTTCGGCAGGACCGGAAGCTGGACGAACTCGCCCTCGACGACGCCCGACACGGCGGGCTCACCGCCGCTCTCCGGGCTCCACGAACTCTGCGCGGACCCCGAGGTCTTGGCGATCCCCGGCGCGTCCGCACCGGCCTCGACCGCCTCGACCGCCTCCGCCACCTCGATCTCGAAGGGGTGGCTCACCGGCTCGCCGAACCAGATCAGCGGCCGGACCCCCGCCTTCAGCGCGACCTCGGCGGACTCGCCGGGCTCAAGACGCTTCCGCTGCGGAGTGGTGCGCAGGCTCAGCTCCTCCCCGGCCTGCCGGCCGGAGAGAGCGAGCGACACGGGCGTGTTCCCCTGGTTCCGCAGGGCGATCCGGTAGCGCGCTCCGCGCCAGCCGCGCCGCCGACGGGGTGCGAGCTCCTGACGAACCTCCCGGAAGGCCCCCACACGCACCGTGGTCTCCGGGACCGTCACGTTCTCCGGATGCTCCACGGGCAGGACCCGCACACCGAGCGGCTTCTCGCCGGCGCGGACCTCGGGGGAGCGCGGCGGGGCCAGCCGCACCGTCACCGTCTCGGAGGTGCCGGGATAGAGCGAGACACGGGCCGGCTCGACGGTGCTCCACGCGGCGCACTCGCCGACCACCGTGAACGTGTACGCCTCGACGATGTCGCTGTCGTTGCGGACGTTCAGGGTGGTCGTCGCCTCGCCGCCGGGCGAGACCGTCACGGTCGGCATTTCGAGTTCGGCAGAAGTGGTCACGCAGGGAACCTAGGCCGCCGACGTGCCCTTCTCCAGGGGCGTCGGGGCCAACGACCGGGCAGCCCGGATGCCCCCGCGGACCAACGCCGCACGGCCACGCGCCACATCTGAACACCCGCCGGCCGTAGACCCGCCGGCCGGCGGACGACCATGAAACGGGTGGGACGAAACATGAATCGGGTGGGACGAACGTGACGAACAGCGATCAGTGCAATTCCAGGGTGTCGGTCTCGGTCTACGCCGAAGACCTGATCCTCCAGGCGGGAATCGCCGAACAACTGCGCAGACGCCCCGAGGTGGAGCTGCTGGCCGAGGCGGACGCCGACCGGGCCAGGGCCACCCTGGTGGTGGTGGACACGGTCGACGACTCCACCGTGCAACTGCTGCGCCGCCTCCAGCGCAACACCGCCACGAGCACCGGGCTCGTCGTCGGACGGTTCGAGGCAGGCGCGCTCCAGACGGTGATCGAATGCTCGGTCGCCGCCGTACTGCGCCGCGCCGAGGCCGACCAGGACCGCCTCGTGCACCTGGTGACGGCGCTGGCCAAGGGGGAGGGCGTCCTCCCCGGCGACCTGCTGGGCAAGCTGCTCGCCCATGTCAGCAGCCTCCAGCGGACGGTCCTCGACCCGCGCGGGCTCACCCTCTCCACGCTGACGACACGTGAGGCCGACATGCTCCGGCTGGTGTCCGAGGGCTTCGACACCGTGGAGATCGCGCAGAAGACCTCGTACTCCGAACGGACCGTCAAGAACGTGCTGCACGAGGTCACCACCCGGCTCCAACTGCGCAACCGCGCCCACGCGGTCGGCTACGCGATGCGGCACGGACTCATATGAATGCCCGAAAGAGCAGCGGACGCTTCCCCCGGCACGGGTACTCGCGCCCTGGCACCGCCCGAGCCGGGCTGTGACGCTCGACGACGGTGAACCGCTCCCAGACTGTGAGGTGGACGTGATCGGCACCCCCGGCCCGCTGGGCCGTATCAGGCTGGGCAGACTGCCCGTCGCCGTGGCGCTGATCGTGCCCCTGCTCGCGGTGAGTTCACCCCGTGCCGCCACCCCCGCCGCCGCGCCCGCCCGCGCGGCGGCGGCCGCCGACGAGACCGGCCGCATCGCCTTCGCGGGCACCGAGCACCGCTCCATGGGGCGCGTCACCGGCAACCCGGCCACGAGTGAACCGCTGCTCGGCAAGGGCCCGGCCCACTACGACACCGAGGCCTCTGCCCGCGGGGACCAGGTCGTCTTCACCAGCCTGCGCGACGGCACCCGTCCCCAGGTGTACCTGCGGGACGCCGCCGGGGGCATCCACAAGCTGACCTCCGACCGCGACGCGGCCAACCCCGAACTCACCCCGGACGGACGGTCCGTGGTGTTCGACTCCGCCGAACCCGGCATCGGCGGCACCCAGCGCGACCTGTGGATCGTGGGTACGGACGGGTCCGGGGCCCGCCGCCTCACCGAGACCCCCGCCAACGAGACCGCTCCCACCGTCTCGCCGGACGGCGCGAGGATCGCGTACGCGACCGACGCCGACCCCCTGCGCGGACGGCAGATCCACCGCCGTCAGCTGGCCGGCGGAGCATCCGAGCGGATCAGCGACGGTCCGGCAGGCGAAGCCGACGACCCCGCCTGGAACCCCGTCGACGACACCGTCAACCGCGACCTCGTCGCCTACACCCTCACCCTCGCCCCCGGCGGTCAGGAGACCGGCTCCCGGCTGCGCGTCACCGCAGGCCGGGGCGCGGACGGCCCGCTCCTCTCCGGGGAACAGGCGGGCTGGAACACCCGGGCCGCCGCCTGGCAGCCCGACGGCGACACCCTCCTCTTCCTCAGCATCAACGGCCCCTGCGGCTGCACCAACCCGTACGACACCGTCTACCGGGCCGTCGCCCACTCCACCACCAGGGCGGAGGCCGTGCTCTACGAGGACCGTGCCGTCGACTCCCCGACCTGGCTCGGCCCGCAGAACGGCGGCTCCGTCGTCGTCACCCGCACCACCGCCGAGGCCCGCAACCACGCGTACCTCCAGGACGTACGGCCCGACGGCTCCGACCCGCGCGACCTCGGCGTCAAGATCCTCCTTGAGGACCCCGCCGCACGGACCACCACCGATCCGGCGGCCGACCCGCTCTTCAACCCGGCCAAGGGCTACGACCCGTGGACCCAGCGGCAGAGCTACACCCCCGACGGCCGGCGGATCGTCGTGTCCCGCTTCCGGGGCGACTCCGAGACCGGCCGGACCGAACAGATCTGGCTCACCGACGCCGACGGCACCGACCCCGCCCTCGTACCGCTCGCCGGACGGGGCGAGAAGGACTGGGACACCGACCCCGCCTTCTCGCCCGACGGCAGACTTCTCGCCTTCACCCGCACCTCGCCCGGCGGCGTCGGCACGGCCTCCGGCCCCGGCCGTATCCTCGTCGCGAACGCCACGACCGGCGCACTCGTCGGCGAAGTACGCCCGCCCGCCGGACAGAACGGCGGCGACGCCCAGCCGACCTGGTCCTCGGACGGCACGACCCTCGCCTTCACCCGCAACCAGGTCATCGACGGCGTGGGCGGCAACAAGCACATCTGGACCGTGCCCGTGAAGGCTCTCGACCAACAGCGGAACCTGAGCGCCGAACTCTGCCCCGGCAACTGCCAGGTCATCGACGACAGCCCCGCGTTCTCGCCCGACGGCAAGCGCCTCGCCTTCAACCGCAAGGACGGGGGCGGCCGGGTCAACGCGCGCAACAGCGTCCTCATGACCGACCTCACCGACGGCCGCTGCCAGGTCCTTCTGCCGACGGGCCGGAGCGGCGATTCCGACGCATGTCGGCGGGAGGTCCCCGACACCTCCGCCACCGGCCCCTTCCAGCCGCGTGACGTGGCCTGGTCCCCGGACGCGAGCCGGCTCGTGTTCAGCTCCCGCCGCGCCCTGGCGCCCAACTCGCCGGAGGCCCTGTCCACCGTCGAGCTCGCCACCGGCGCCGTCACGTCCCTGACCGGTGCCCTTCCGGGCCGCCAGAAGGAGCCCGCGTACCAGCAGTCCGTGAACCTGACGGTCACCGCGCCGCCCGCCGCGGACCCGGTGACCGAGGGCGAGACCGGCACGGTGACCGTGACCGTCACCAACCAGGGGCCCTCCGCCGCGCCCGGCACGACCTTCACCGCGGCCGTTCCGCCCGGCGTACGCCTCGACGCGCTGACCCCGTCGAAGGGGCGGTGCGAGCCCGGGTCCCCGCAGTGCGACCTCGGCGTCCTCGCCCCGGGGGAGAGCGTCACCGTCCTCGTGCGGCTGACCGGCGTGACCCCCGGCGACCAGCTGATCGACTGGTCCGTCACCGGCGCCGTGATCGACCGCAGCCCGTCCGACAACGCCACCCGGACCCTCGTCCCCGTCGACGACGCCCCGGCGCCCCCGACGCCGACCCCGACCCCGTCCACACCGACGCCGACGCCGATACCCACGCCGACCCCGCCGAGGCCCGTCCCGCCGCCGCCCGCGCCCGAGGCAGGCCCCGCGCTGACCCTCACCGCCCAGCCCGAACCGGGGTACGTCGGAGGCCGCGTGGTCCTCACGTACACCGTCCGCAACGGCCGTGAGGCGCTGGCCACCGGTATCTCCCTGCGGCTCGGTCTCCCCCGCGGCATCCCGGCGGGGAAGGCCCCCGCCGGGTGCGTCGACGGCGTGTGCGCCCTCGGCGACCTCGCGCCCGGAGCCTCCACCGTCGTCACGATCGTCCTGTACCCGGACAAGGCGATCACAGCCACCGCCGACGGCCGGATCACCACCTCCGGCACCGACGCCGACGCGTCCGACAACGCCGACCGGCTGCGGATCCGGATCCTCCAGCCGAAGATCGTGGCCCTACCGGCCGTCGGCAAGCCCGGCTTCGTGACCTCCGTGCGCGGCAAGGACTTCCCGCCCGGCACCCCCGTCACGCTGAGCTGGAAGCCGGGCATCACCGCCGCGGCCGTGCCCACCGTCCCCAAGGCGGACGGAACGTTCATCGCCCAGCTCCTGATCCTCGCCAAGGACGAGACGGGACCGCGCACGATCACCGCCAAGGGCGCCGGGTTCTCGCCGGTCACCACACCCTTCCTGGTCGTCACCGGCAACGTCGCCCCGCCCGACGAGGTGGCGCGCCGGTGATCCACGAAGTCGACGAGGGGCTGCGCCTGCTGCTCACCCAGTCCGGCCTGACCGAGAGCGGGGTCGACCTGGTCTTCGACCCGCCCACCCGTGAGTGGGCGGCGCGCCGCAACGCCCCGACCGTCAGCGTCTTCCTCTACGACATCAGGGAGGACGTCGAACGGCGCCGGACCGGCAGGCTCGAGGAGTACGACGACACCGGGCGGATCGTGGCGTACCGCACCCCGCCGCGCTGGTTCGACCTCACCTACCTGGTCACGGCCTGGACCAACCGGCCCCAGGACGAGCACCGGCTGCTCTCCGAGGTGCTGCGGTGCATGGCCCGCACGGACGTGCTGCCCGCCCGGCTGCGCACCGGCACCCTGGCCGAGCTGGGCCTCGCCGTCCCCATCGAGGTGGCCGGCGGCGGCACGCAGGGCCGGTCGGCCGGAGACGTCTGGTCCGCCCTCGGCGGCGAGCTGAAGGCCGCGATCGACCTCAGGGTCCTGGCTCCGCTGGCGGGCGAGCTCATCGACGCCGCGCCGCCGGTCACCGAGGGGATGGAAGTACGCGTCACCCCCGCGGCCGACGACACACCGTCGGGCCCCGGCCGGCGCCTGCGCTACGACGGTGCCGGCGACCCCGGTCCGCAGGGCTTCGCCATCCCGCGCGACAGACCCCAGCCGACTCGCCGCCACCGGGGGCCCGTCCGGTGATCCAGGACGACGTACGGACGTACGCGGTGGCGGAGGCGGAGGCGGACGTGGACGTGGAGACGGACGTCGGGGAGGACGGGGCCGGAGGAGGGGCCGGGGATCCGGCCGGGCTCGCCCACCTCTGGGAGCGGCTGGCCCGGGTCGAACTGCGGGTCCGCGACGCGGTGGCGTCCCGCCACGCGACCGACCCGGCACCGGACGACCCGTACCGGGGCCAGTACCTCACCCCGGAGGGCGCGGAGCGGCTTCTCCGCGCCCCGGCCGCCTACCACCCGGGTACGGACCCCGCCGCCGCTCCGGCGGACGCGCCCCCGGTATCCCCCGGGTCCCGGCTGCGCCGCCTCGCCGAGGACTTCGGACTCCTCCCGCTGGACGAGGAGTTGCTGCTCGTCGCCCTCGTCCCCGATGTCGACGCCCGATTCGAGGCGCTCTACGGCTACCTCAACGACGACCTCACCCGGCGGCGCCCGACCATCGGCCTCGCCCTCGAACTGAGCGGGGAACCCGTCGCCGGCCCGGGGCGGTTCCGTTTCTCCACGGCCGCGCCCCTGGTGCGCGGCGGTCTCCTTGAGATCACGGAACCCGACCGTCCGCTCCTCTCGCGCACCCTGCGCGTCCCCGACCGGGTCGCCGCACATCTGCTCGGCAACGACGAGCCCGACGGCAGGCTCGCGGGACTGGTCGACACGGGCGCGTACGCCCCGGGGCCGTACGACGAGACGGTGCTGCGCGTGGCGGCGGCAGCCGCCCCCGGCACCGGCCCGGTCCACCTCCAGGCCCGGGGCGGCGACGCCGGCCGGGCCGCCGTCGAGGCGCTCACCGCCGCGGGCCGCCGGCCTCTGGTCCTCGACGTCGCCGCGCTCACCACGGACCCCGAGGCGGCCCGCCTGCCGCGGCTCCTCGCGACCGAGGCCCGGCTCTCCGGCGGTGGCATCGTCGTCGGACCGCTCGAAGCCCTCGAACCCGAACGCCCGGAGCGGGCCCGCTGGTTGCGCGACCTGTGCGCCGCCGCGGCGGGTCTCCCGCTGATCACCCACGGTTCGAAGAACTGGGACCCGCTCTGGTCCCGGCACAGCCCGGTCCCCTTCACCGTCGGCCCGCCCGCCCCCGGACGCAGGGCGGCGCAGTGGCGCCAGGCCCTGACGGACGCGGCGGCCGCCTCTGTACCCTCCGCGGTCTCCCGGACCTCTGTACCCTCCGCGGTCTCCGGGGTCTCCGGGGTCTCCGGGGTCTCCGGGGTCTCCGCGGTCTCCGGGGTCTCCGGGGTCTCCGGGGTCTCCGGGGTCTCCGGGGTCTCCGCGGTCTCCGGGGCCTCCGCGCCCTCCGGGGCCTCCGGGGCCGAGGTCCCGCACTCGGCTCCCGTAACCCTTCCGGACGACGACGCACTCGACGCGGCCGTCGCCTCGTACCGCCTCGACGCCGAGCAGGTACGCAAGGCCGCGACGGTCGCCGTCCGCACGGCGGTCGCGCAGCGGCGGCCCGTCGTACCGCAGGACCTGCGGACCGCCGTACGTGCCCAGAACGGCGCGGGCCTCGAACGCCTCGCCCGTCGCATCGACCCCGCCGTCGGCTGGGACGACCTCGTCCTGCCCCCGCCCACCCGTCGCCAGCTCGGTGAACTCGCCCTGCGCGCCCGCCATCGTGACCAGGTGCTCGGCCGCTGGCGGATGCGTCCCGGCGGCGGGCGCGGACGCGGCGTGATCGCCCTGTTCGCCGGCGAGTCCGGTACGGGCAAGACGATGTCCGCGGAGGTCGTGGCCGCCGAACTGGGCATGGAGCTCTACGTGGTGGACCTTTCCACGGTCGTCGACAAGTACGTCGGCGAGACGGAGAAGAACCTGGAGCGGATCTTCGTCGAGGCCTCGGACATCAACGGAGTCCTGCTCTTCGACGAGGCGGACGCGATCTTCGGCAAGCGTTCCGAGGTGAAGGACGCGCACGACCGCCATGCCAACGTCGAGTCGGCGTACCTGCTCCAGCGCATGGAGTCCTTCGACGGCATCGCGGTCCTCACCACCAACCTCCGGGCCAACCTGGACGAGGCGTTCACCCGCCGCATCGACGTGATCGCCGACTTCCCCATGCCCGACGCGCGGGAGCGGCTGGCGCTGTGGGACCGCTGCCTGGGCCCCGAGATGCCCCGGGGCGACGACCTCGACCTGCCGTTCTGCGCCGACCGCTTCGAGCTCGCGGGCGGCTCGATCCGCGCCTGCGCGGTGACGGCGGCCTACCTCGCGGCCGAGGCGGGCCGGCCGCTCGGCATGTCCCAGCTCGTCTCCGCCGTGCTGCAGGAGTACCGCAAGCTCGGGCGCCTGGTCCTGGAGAGCGAGTTCGGCCCCTGGCTGCGGAGCGGACAGGCCCTGACGGCGGGCTGACCGGCGGCGGCCCGACGGGACGGGACCAGGGCCGGACGAGGGGCGACCGGCGGGCCGGCGGACGGGACCAGGGCCGGACGAGGGGCGACCGGCGGAGCGGCGGACGGGACCAGGGCCGGACGAGGGGCGACCGGCGGAGCGGCGGACGGGACCAGCGCCGGACGGGGGCGACCGGCGGGCCGGCCTGCCGGTTCGCCCCCTCCGACCTGCCCGTTCAGGCAGAGCCGTTGCCCTCCGCCGGGGACCTGGGGGCCTATGACCAGGCATGTCGGGGCGATGAGACTCGGTGGTGACCCAGTGGCCACTTGAAGGAGCGAGTATGCCGTCGTACCTCACCCCGGGCGTGTATGTGGAGGAGGTGCAGTCCGGTGCGCGGCCGATCGAAGGAGTCGGCACCGCGGTCGCCGCCTTCGTCGGCTTCGCGGAGCAGGGGCCCTTTCACCGGCCGACGTTGGTGACCAACTGGGACCAGTACGTCCAGACGTTCGGCGGCTTCACGACCGGCACCTACCTCGCCCACGCCGTCTACGGCTACTTCGCCAACGGCGGTGGCACGGCGTACGTCGTCCGCGTCGGCGGCCCGGCGGCCGACCAGGCCGACGACGGCCGCTCCGCCGCCCTCCAGGCGCCCCGGCCCACCGCGCTCGGCGGCTTCCTGCTCTCGGCCCGCCCCGGCGCCGGAGCGGACGTCTCCGTCGAGATCGCCGACGCCGACGGCGAGAACCCGCCGGAGGACAAGTTCAGACTGCTGGTCCGCCAGGGCGGCAAGGTGGTGGAGACGTACGACGCCTCCGTCCGCAAGAACGTCAAGGGCTATCTGCTCAACCAGGTACGCGAGTCGAAGCTCATCGAGGTCGCCGAGCAGCCCGGCACGGCGCAGACCCGTCCCGAGAAGCAGACCGTCACGCTGGCGGCCGCCCCCGCCGCGACCCCGGCGGCCACGGCCCCGGGCGGCGTCGCGCGGATCGACCCCACCGAGTACGTCGGCGACTCCGCCGCCCGCACCGGCTTCGCCGGTCTGGAGGCCATCGACGAGATCACCATGGTCGCCGTACCCGACCTGATGGGCGCCCACCAGCGCGGCGAGATCGACGCCGAGGGTGTCAGGACCGTCCAGCTCGCGGTCATCTCCCACTGCGAGCAGATGGGCGACCGCGTCGCGGTCCTCGACTCCCCGCCGAGCATGAACGCGCAGCAGATCCGTACCTGGCGCCAGGACGAGGCCGGTTACGACTCCCGCTACGCCACCCTGTACTACCCCTGGATCTCGGTCTTCGACCCGGCCACCGGCCGCAACACGACCGTGCCGCCCAGCGGCCATGTCGCGGGTGTCTGGGCGCGCAGCGACGGCGAGCGCGGTGTGCACAAGGCCCCGGCGAACGAGGTCATCCGCGGCGCCGTCGACCTGGACGTCCGGCTCACCAAGGGCGAGCAGGACCTGCTCAACCCGATCGGCGTCAACTGCGTCCGCGCGTTCCCGGGCCGGGGCATCCGCATCTGGGGCGCCCGCACCCTGTCTTCGGACCCGGCCTGGCGCTACCTCAACGTCCGCCGGCTCTTCAACTACCTGGAGGAGTCCATCCTCCTGGGCACCCAGTGGGTGGTCTTCGAGCCGAACGACGACCGGCTGTGGGCGAGCATCCGGCGGAACGTCACCGCCTTCCTCACCGAGGAGTGGCGTCGGGGCGCGCTCTTCGGTCGGACGGCGGCGGAGGCGTTCTACGTCAAGTGCGACCGCGAGAACAATCCGCAGGAGTCCGTCGACCTCGGCCAGGTGGTGTGCGAGATCGGCGTCGCACCCGTCAAGCCCGCCGAGTTCGTGATCTTCCGGCTCTCGCAGTTCTCCGACAGCACCAGCCTCGTCAACGAGTAACAGGAAAAGGTGAAAGCAGTCATGGCAAAGGGCGACGCTCTTTCCACTCATGTCTTCGGCGTGCAGCTGGGCGGCTACATGGTCGAGTCGATCCAGGAGATCAGCGGCCTGTCGTACGAGGAGGACGTGGTCGAGGTCCGCCAGGTGACCCCCGACGGCAAGCTGCTCATCCGCAAGCAGCCGGGCGCGCGCCAGGCCGGCGAGGTGACGATCACCCGCGGCATGGACAAGAGCACCGAGTTCACCAAGTGGGTCAAGGAGACGCTGGAGAACGGCGCGGTCGACTCGGCCCGGCAGAACCTCACGATCGAGGTCAAGGACGCCGCCGGCGAGACCGTCCGCCGCATCCAGCTCCTGCAGGGCTGGGCGAGCAAGTGGGAAGGGCCCTCGCTCAAGGCCGGCGAGTCCAGCGCCGCCACCGAGACGGTGACCATCACCTTCGAGGAGATCGTGATCGAATGAGGCGCAGGACGGTCACCTCGGGCGGCCTCGAAGAACTCCTCGAAGCCGCCTCGTCCGCCGAGCGCGCGGCGGCCGCCACTCCGGCGGCCGCCCCGGCCCCGGCGGCGGCCCCGCCCCCGCCGGCGGCGCGGCAACGCGACCAACTCCAGACCGAGTTCACCTTCGAGCTGCCCCGCGGGTACGTCGACGACGAGGGCACGGTCCACCGCACCGGCACCATGCGGCTCGCGACCGCCCGGGACGAGCTGCGTCCGCAGATCGACCTGCGGGTGAAGGAGAACCCGGCGTACCTGAGCGTGGTCCTGCTCAGCCAGGTGATCACCACGCTCGGCACGATCACCGACGTCCACGCCGGAGTCGTCGAGCGGATGTACGCGACCGACGTCGCCTTCCTCCAGGACTTCTACCGGCGGATCAACAGCGAGGGGCACACGCACGCCGCGGTGACCTGCCCCCACTGCCAGGGCGACTTCGAGGTGGACCTCTCGGGCGGGCGCCTGGGGGAATCGTGACGTACGCCCTTCCCCGGCTGCGGGAGGAGATCGCGTACGTCGCCTACCACTTCCACTGGCAGCGCGAGGACATCCTCGACCTCACCCACGCCGAGCGACAGCAGTGGGTGCGGGAGATAGCGCGGATCAACACACGGGTGAACGAGGGCGGGTGAGGTGAGGGCATGGGCTTCTGGGACAGGTTCCGACGGGGCGGCGGCGCGCAGGCGCCCGCCGCGCCCGAGCCGCACGACACGGCCGCCGCGCCGGAGGTGCCGGCCGGGCGCCCGGACTGGGACGGCGGCTGGCGCGAGGTGGCCCCGCCGTCGGTCACGATCGCGCGCTCGGCCCTGGGCGTCAGCGACGGACTGCGCTTCCGCTCGGGCCTCGCAGCCTGGCAGAACCCCACGTTCACCTCGGGACTCGGTCACGGCCTCATGCCGTCCGCGCCCGTCGGCCTGATCCACGGCGTCGCCCGTCCCGCCACCGGCCCGCGTACGACCACGGTCGAGGGCGGCGGCCCGCTCCTGCTGCGCGCGGTGCGGGACGCCGACGCCGACGCCGACACCGGGACGCACGTCCAGCCGGGGTCGGCGACGCCGTCGCAGGGTCCCCAGCACGCGGTCCAGCGGCGAACCGGGACACCGGCTCCCGCGGCCGTACCCGCGCGGAGCCCGGAGCGGTCCGAGACCGCCGACCCGCTGGTCGTCTCCCGGCGGACGGGAGCCGAGCCCGGTACCCCGACGCCGCCCGCCGCCCCCCGGCGGGCGGCGTCGGCTTCCGGGCACGCGGCGGAGGGTGGGTCGTCGGCCGCCGCGCCTGTGCTGGGCGCGGATTCCGGGGCGTCCGACGGGCTGACGGTGTCGCGGCGGACGGTGGACGCGAGTGGAAGCGGCTCCACGGCGGCGGCGACCGACCCGCTGGTCGTCTCCCGGCGGACGGGAGCCGAGCCCGGTACGGGTCCGTCCCCGGCCACCCCCGCGACGACCGGGGCGCCCAAGAACTCCGCGACCGCCGCACCGAGCGCTTCGGCCACGCCGATGAAGCCGGCCACGCCTCACACCTCGACCGCGTCCAACGGGCCGGGTGCGCGCAGCGACTCGGCCGGGCGCGACGCTTCGGCCACGTCAGCCAGGTCGGGCACGCGCAGCGACCCGGCCACTCCTCACAGGCCGGCCGGGCCCGGCCGAGACGCGGCCACGCCCACCGCCTCGGCCGGCCCCGGCACCTCGGCCACGCCTCACCGGCGGGCTGTGCCCGACGCCTTGGCCACGCCCGACGCCTTGGCCACGCCGAAAGCCTCGGCCGCGCCGAAGGCAGCGGTCACTCCCAACGGCGACGCGGCCACGCCCGACGCCTCGGCCGCAGACGCCGGCCCGCTGCCGCGCCATCCTTCAGCCGCGGCCCGGACCCTCGGTACCGGCACCGGCATGCCGACGATCCTCCGGCGCACGGAGCCGGCCGCACCGGCCCGGCCCGATGCGAACGGGCCCACCGTCCTGCCCGTCGTCGGGTCGCGCCCGGACCCCTCCGGCGACCCCGCGGGATCGACCGCTACGGAGCGGGCCCCCGGGACCCCCGAATCGTCCGCCACCCCCCGGCGGACCCGGCCGGCACCTGTCCGGCCACGCCCGGTCGGCACGTCGTTGGTCGTGGCCAGGCGCCCGGCGGTCGCACCGCGCGTGCTCGCCGTGGTACCGCCGAGCGCACCGGCCACGACCGCCGACCGGGCGCCCAAGCCGGACCCCGAGAAGAGTTCCGTACGAGAGGAGTCGGCACCGCCCGCGAGGGCGGACCGGAGCCCCCGTACGCCCGCCGCACGGCCCGGCCTGGGCGAACCGCTCGCCGAACTCCCGGTCACGGCACGGCGTACGGACCTCACGAACCCGACGGCCCCGGCTCCCGCGCGGGCGAGCGAGGCACCACCGCTGCCCGTCATGAGGCGCGTGACGGAGGCCGACGCGACGACCGGTCCGAGGCCCACGACGCGTTCCGGTCTCGGTGCCCCGCTGCGAGAGCTCCCCCCGACGGCCACCCCTGCGGCGCCCCTGCTCGGCGGCCCCGCCCCGACCGCTCGCCCCGAGCGGCGGCCGGCCACGCCCACGGACCGCAGCTCCGTCCAGCGTGACGTGGCGCACCCGGGCGACGCCCCGGCGGTCCCGGCGGGAACTTCCGTAACCCCGGTCTCCAGCTCGTCTCAGCGGCCTTCGGATCCGCCGACCCCGCCGAGCCTGCCGATCCCGCTGGTCCAGATGGCTCGTACCGGCGGAAGGACGACGGGCCCGGCGGGGCCCACCGCGCCCCTCGGGGACGCTCAGTCCCGACCGGCGGTCGGGCGGACCTCCGCCCCCGTCACCGCCGTCCAGCGCGCGCGCCGGCTCCTCGCCGACCGTCCGCTCGTCGTCAGTACGGGCGTGCCCGAAGGTTTCTCGGCGCAGCCCGGCCCCACGTCCGCTTCCGCGTCCGCTCCCGTGCAACGTGCGAAGGCCCGGCCCGACGCGACCCGGACGC
>NZ_JBHUYJ010000011.1:129406-131054 GCF_042668715.1 Streptomyces sp. NPDC057271 | reverse complement strand
GGCGCCGCCGACGCCAAGCAGTCGCCCGCCGCTGTCACTACCTGCGGCGTTGTCGCACGATCGAGGGGCGGTTTCCCTGAGACCGCCCCCGCACGACCGAAGTCCCGCTACACTCCCGCCACCCGGCGAAAGACCAGGTCAGACAGCGAAATCCTGCTGGAGTATTAATACTCCAGCTGTAGATCGTGATCTTTATGTCTGGGATGCGGTTTGCCGCCGGTAGTGACTGGTGCGTGATCGTGCCTGGTGGCGGCGGCGCCAGTCGGACCAGGCAAGCCGGTGGGCCGCGTCGCGGACGGGCCAGACGACGAGCGCGATGAACAGGCGGCAGATCTCGTTGCAGGACAGCGGGATCAGGTCCTCCGGCGTGGGTCGGTGTGCGTGTTCGTCGGCGCGCACGACGGCGAGGAAGGCGTGGGCCAGCATCGCGAGGGTGACCCAGCGGGCCCAGGAGGGGTAGCGGCGGACCTGGTGCTCATCCAGCCCGGCCAGTCCCTTCTCGGTTTACCCGCCATCTGGAACCTGTGACCTTGACCAGGGTGGCCAGGGATGTCGACGTGGTGGAGTGACAGCGGTAGTAGGCGAGTTCGCCAGTGGTTCGGTTGCGGCGGATCAGGAGCTGGTGGCGGCCCGGTGCCGTTTCGGCGAGGTCGATGACGGCCCAGTCGTAGAACCGCTGAGCCTTCGCGCCGCGTCCGGCCGAGAGCTTCTGCCAGGCCCGCTTCGGCACCTTCTTCGCCAGGGCATCGGCGCGGAACTTTCCCGCACCGGTCGGAAGTTCGGTCGAGCAGGCCACCGCGAGGACATAGCCGATGCCGCGTTCCTCCAGCGCCGCCCGCAGTTTCGGGTTGCCGCCGTAGACCTCGTCCCCGGTGACCCAGCCCACGTGGTGTCCGGCGTGCAGGAAGCGTTCGATCATCGTGCGGGCCAGTTCCGGCTTGGTCGCGAAGACGGTGTCCTCGCCGAGCCCCGCCGCCCGGCAGCGGTCCGGGTCGCACGTCCAGGAGCGCGGGATGTACAGCTCCCGGTCCACCGCCGCGTGTCCCCGCTCGCCGGCGTAGACGAGGTACACGGCGACCTGGGAGTTCTCGATTCGTCCCGGCCGTTCCGGTGTACTGGCGCTGGACCCCGACCGTGTCAGTGCCCTTCTTCACATCGCCGGTCTCGTCGACCACCAGCACCGCTGCCTCGTCGTGGAGGTGCTCGACGACGTATTCGCGCACGTCATCGCGGACGGCGTCGGCATCCCAGACGGCCCGGCACAGCAGATGCTGCATGCCGTGCCTGCTGGCCTCCCCGGCCCACTCCGCGATCGTCCAGCAGTTCTTCCTCGGCAACTCCGACAGCAGACCCAACACCAACCGCCTGGCCCGCAACCGTGGTTCGACCCGGGTGCACCGGCCCGCGATCCGACCCATGGCCACCTCGAACGCCTCCCGCCAACGGACGGGATCTATGCTGTGACCTGCGGCTACCGTCTCATCGTTACTCCACACAAGTCACGATGATCAACGGTGGCCGCACCCTTCTCCGCACCGGCCCGACCAGCAAGATCACGATCTACTGCTGGAGTATTAGCGGCACGGGCAGGTGTGAGCCTTCGACAGCGGCTGGCCAGATGGCCCGGACGTTGTGCGTCTGCCCGGCG
>NZ_JBHUYJ010000011.1:121955-129396 GCF_042668715.1 Streptomyces sp. NPDC057271 | reverse complement strand
TTTTGTTTGTGGGGTGGGGCCGATCGTGGGGGTTTTTGCCCCTTCCCCCTCTTTTCCCGATGGTCCCTGCTTTTTTCCCTTTTCCCCCCCCCCCCCGGCCCCCCCCACGCCCTCTCGACGCACCGGGTGAGAACCTCCGCCCAGCAAATCTGGACGTCGCCCTTGGCCGATGAGGACCAGGAGGCCGACCACCTGCCGTCCCGCGGGTTGGGCCCTCGAACGTACACCTGAGATACTGAGCCGTCTGGACCTCAACCTCTCAAAGTCGTCGCCCCCCACGGCGAGCACCAAAGCCGGTCGGCAGACCGGGAGAGGGACCCTGATCAGCGAGTTCGGCTCCGCGGCGCCGGCGGCGCGGTCTGGGAGAGCAGTCCGTCGACGAGGGCGCCGAGTGTGGAGGGATAGGTGTCCCGCGCCGCCAGCGCCGTCCACCGGTCGTTGAGGGCTGTCAGGTGGGGCAGCTGGTCGGCGTCGAGATCGCTGACGAAGGCACCGCCGTCGGCGGACGGCGCCTCCTCCTCCGACACGTCGGAGGAGTGGTCGCGGATGAGGACCTCGCCCACCGTGAAGTACCAGATGTTGCGGAAGACCTGCACGGCCTGCTCGGGCGTGCATCCGTGGTCGACGGCGCCGGAGAGGATGTCCTCGATCAGCCGGAGGGCCGGGGTGCTGAGCCGGGAGATGAACCGGTCGCCGGTGAGGACCTCGGCGGACAACGGCCACTCGGTGAGGGCGTCGTGGATCGCGGTGGCGGCCGCGATGACGCGGTCCCGCGGCTCACCGGACGGCTCGGGGCGGGGAATCTGCTGCGCGTACTCGTGGATCAGGAGCAGCAGCAGGTCCTCCTTGTCCCGTACGTGGTGGTACAGCGTCGTCGCCCCGATGCCGATCTCGGCGGCCAGTCCGCGGATCGTGAGCTTGTCCCAGCCGCTCTCGTCGATGAGCCGACGGGCGACGGTGAGGATCTGCGTACGGGAGGTCACGGGCGGGCGGCCGACCCGGCCGTGCGTGGGATTGGTACGGGGCACGGTCCCATCATGCCTCTCCGTGAGGGCCGCGATGACCTCGGCTTCCCGCGCCCCGCGCGCGGGCGGACCGGGGCACCGGGCGGCGGTCCCACCGCCGCCACGAGCCCGGAACGCGGGCGGCGGCGACGGCGGGATCGCTCCCGGACGGTGTCGGACACCCCAGGTCCCTCACCGGGACTGAGACGCCTTCAGGGCCTTCTTGTCGATCTTGCCCACCGGGGTGTGGGGCAGGTCGGACACGATGATCAGCTCGTCGGGCAGCTTGTACGACGCCAGGCCGCGGCCGCGGATGTGGTCCCTGATCGCGCGCAGCGTGACCTGGTCCGCGGCCTCGACCGCGTCGCCGCCCAGGACGACGAACACGCAGAGCCGCTCGTCGAGTTCGTCGTCCGGGACGCCGACCACGGCGGTGTCCCGGACCAGCGGATGCGTCAGCACGTGGCCCTCCACCTCCTCGGCCGAGACCTTCTCGCCGAGGTGATGGATGATGTCCTTCAGCCGGCCCTCGATGACGACGTTCCCGTCCTCGGTCATCCGGGCCAGGTCGCCGGAGCGGTAGAAGCCGTCCGCGGTGAACGACCGGCGGTTGTGATCCGGCGCGGCGAAGTAGCCCCGGATCGTGTACGGGCCACGGGTGAGCAGCTCCCCGATCTCCCCGGTGGCGACCTCACGGTCCTCGGAGTCGACGATCCTGATCTCGTCGTCCGGGCAGACCGGCCTGCCCTCGGTACCGAAGACGACTTCCGGCGGATCCTCCGGACGCGTGTGCGTGATCAGCCCTTCACCGATGCCGTACACGTTCATCAGCCGGCAGCCGAGGCTCTCGCTCACCCGGGCCGCGGCGGCGGGCCCGAACTTGGAGCTGCCCACCTGGATGGTCACCCCGGACATGTCGACCGGAGTGCTCCGCGCGGCCTCCGCCCACAGCAGGGCCAGGGCGGGGACCAGGGTCGTCAGGGTCACGCCCTCCCGCTCGATCAGCGGAAACACGTGATCGGGGCTGGGGTTGGCGGCGAGGACGGCCTTCCCGCCCAGGATCACCGCACCCAGCGCCCCCGGGCAGCCGAGCGCGGCATTGTGCGGCACCGGGTTCGCGGCGAGGTAGACGCCGCTGTCGTCGAACTCCACGACCCGGGCACAGGCCGCGATGTTGTACGCGTAGTCGTCGTGGGTCCGCGGGATCAGCTTGGGAACACCGGTGGTTCCCCCCGACAGCAGCAGCAGCGCCACCTCGGAGGAGTCGACCGGCGCGAGCTCCCGTACCTCGGAGCGGGCGAGTTCGGACAGCGGTGTGAACTCCGCCGCGTCGCCGTCGACCACGACGTGACGCAGCCCGGGTGCGTCGCGGCGCACCTCGCGGGCCAGCGCCCGGTAGTCGAAGCCCTGGAACCGGTCGGGGCCGATGTAGGCCACCGCGTCGGAGGCGCGCGCCAGATGGAGGATCTCGTCGCGCCGGTGACCGGGCAGCGCCAGCACCGGGATCGCGCCGATGCCGAACAGCGCGATGACGGTGGAGAGGAAGCCGATCCTGTTCGGCAGGTGCACCACCACCCGGTCACGGTGGCCGATGCCGAGATCGAGCAGACCGGAGGCGACGCGGTCGGCCTCTTCGGCCAGCTCGGCGTAGCTCGTGCGCCGGGTCGCGTCCACGGCGGCCGTCTTGCCCGGGTGGCGCGCGGCACTGGCGTCGACCAGCTGCCGCAGGGATGCCCCCGCCCAGTAGCCGGCGCGGCGGTAACGTTCGGCGAAGTCGGGTGGCCAGGGAACGAACCCGTCCAGCATGTGTCCTCCTCGGGTTGAGACGCCCTCAGGTTCGGGCACGGGCTCCCAAGGCCGTGTCAATCCCGACAGAGCTTTGACAGATTGCCCCGGCCGGTCGGCGGGTTTCGGTGAAGCTCGGTGGCGTGAATCGCATACGAACGCGTGACCGAGGTTGGGTGCGGGCCCTCAACAGCGTGGAGCGCCCGGCCCGTCGGCTGGTGTGCTTTCCACACTCCGGAGGTTCGGCGGCGACCTTTCGCGACTGGTCGTCGGCCGTGCCCGGAGACTGCGAGCTGCTGGCCGTGCAGTATCCGGGGCACGCCGACCGGATCGCCGAGGCCCCCGCGAGCAGCGTGGCCGAGATCGCGTCCCACGCGGCCGGGGAGCTGCTCGACCTGGACCCTGTACCGTGCGCCCTGTTCGGACACAGCCTGGGCGCGCTCGTCGCCTACGAGACCGCCCGCGTGCTGCAGGACCGCGCGAGGCCCGTGCGGAACCTGTTCGTCTCGGGCGCTCCGGCACCGGGCCGGGCGGGCGGCGGGGCCACGCACCGGGCGACCGACGACGACCTGTGGTCCGGACTGCGGGACCTCGGCGGGATCGATCCCGCGGTCGCCGAGGACGCCGAGCTGAGAGAGCTCCTGCTGCCCGTCGTCCGGGCGGACATCAGACTCAACGAGACCTACCGACCGGACCCGTACGCCGAGCCGCTGGACTGCCGGATCCGCTGCTACCGCGGCACCGAGGACCCTCTGGTCGACGGTGACCGGCTGGCGGCCTGGGCCGAGGTCGGCACCGGCCGGTTCAGCGCACGGACCTGGCCGGGCGGACACTTCAGCCTCGTATCGGACCCGGCGGAGCTGATCGCCGACCTCGTCGCGGCCTTCGCGGAGGGTGTGGTCGTCCGATGACCCTGGCCGGAAAGTCGGTCGTGGTCACCGGAGCGGCGACCGGCATCGGCCGCGGGATCACGGAGTGCCTGCTGAAGGCGGGCGCCGGCGTGACGGTCGTCGGCCGCCGCGAGGAACCGCTGCGGGACCTGGCGGACCGGTACGGCTCCGCCGTCGCATGGCTGGCCCAGGACGTCAGCGCGCCCGGCGCCGCCGAACGCGTCGTCGCGACGGCGACCGACAGCTTCGGCAGGGTCGACGCGGTCGTCAACAACGCGGGCCTGGCCCGGTTCGGCCGGCTCGACGAGACCGACCCCGCGCAGTTCGACGCGATGTTCGCCGTCAACGTCCGCGCGCCCGCCGAGCTGACGCGCCAGGCACTGCCCCAGCTGCGGGCCAACCGCGGCAGCGTCGTCAACATCTCGTCCGTGGGCGGCGTGGTCTCCATGCCGGGGCGTGCCTTCTACGGCGCGACCAAGGCGGCCGTCAACAGCCTCACCCGCTCGCTGGCGCGGGAACTCGCCCCGGACGTCCGGGTGAACGCCATCCTGCCGGGCCCGGTGGACACCCCGATGTGGAGCGAGACCGGTCTGGACGAGGCGGGCACCGAGCAGTTGCGTGTCGACCTCCTCGCATCGACCCCGATGGGGCGGTTCGGAGAGGAGACGGAGATCGGCCGATGGGTGTGCCTGCTGCTCGACACGGAGACGGCGGGCTGGGTCACCGGTGCGCTGATCCCGGTCGACGGTGGGCGCACGGCGTGACCGATCGTGCGCGTTCGAAAGAAGAACTCAACGGAGCAAAGGTGGTACGAGCGTGAGCCGGGACATCCTGTCCGCCGCGGAATCGATTCCTTCGTCGTGTCTGCACCGCATCTTCCGGGCCGCCGAGCGGCGTGAGGTGGAATCCGGCGCCGAAGTGGTGAAGCTGCACGTCGGCGACCCCTACTTCAACCCCTCCGACGACGTCGCCGACGCGTTCGTCGACGCCGTGCGCCGGGGCGACACCAAGTACACCGGCGTGGAGGGCCTGGGCGAGCTCCGCGAGTCGGTCGTCGACAAGCTCCGCACCGACAACGAGGTGGACAGCGCGGTCTCCCGCCTGCTGATCACCCCCGGGTCGTGCCAGGGTCTGGCCGCCCTGCTGCAGACGCTGGCCGAGCCCGGCGCCGAGATCCTCATCCCGGAACTCCACTGGCCCGTCCACCTCCAGCAGGCCCTGCTCGCGGGCTTCCGGCCGGTGCTGTACCCGCTCGGGCCCGGACTGCGCCCCGACCCCGAGGTGATCGCCGCCGCCGCGACCGAGCGCACCCGGGTCCTGCTCGTCAACTCGCCGGCCAACCCGACCGGTGTCGTCCTGGACCAGGGCGAGCTCCGGACCCTGCTCGACCTGGCGCGCGGCCGCGGCTGGCACGTCATCAGCGACGAGGCGTACGAGCACTTCCTGTACGACAGCGAGCACACCTCGGTGGCGTCGCTGGAGCGTGACGTCCCGCCGGCCGAGCGCATCGTGCACAGCGTCTTCAGCTTCTCGAAGAGCTTCGCGATGACCGGCTACCGGCTGGGCTACGTGGCACTGGCCGACGACCGGGCCGCCGACGTGATGAAGGTCGTCCAGGAGGCGAACATCATCGGCACGTCGACCCCCGTGCAGTACGCCGGGATCGCCGCGCTGAACAGCCGCGCCGAGTCGACGGCGGTCAACCGCAAGAAGGTGCAGCACAACAGGGACGTGATCCTCTCGCCGCTCGTCGAGGCCGGGCTCCTGCGCGAGCTGCCGGCCGGCGGCTGGTACGCGATGCTCGACGTCGCCCGGACCGGTCTCGACGCGGAGACGTTCGCGACCCGGCTCCTGGAGAGCAAGGGCGTGGCGGTCGTACCCGGCGAGGGCTTCGCCATGCGGCCCGACGCGGACGACCGGGGCCGGGTCCGCTCCCATGACTACGCCCCCTGGGCGCGGCACCTGGTCCGGGTCGCGTTCTGCGTGGACCCGACGTCCCTGGAGACCGGCGTGACCCGCCTCCTGGAGTTCGTCGACGAGTGCGGCGACGGCGCGAACGTCGCAGCAGGGTGAATCTCGATCAAGCCGGCCGGCGCGAAGGAAGTGAGGACGTCATGAGCAAGAGTGTTGTCATCGTGGGTGGCGGGACCGCGGGCTGGATGACCGCCTCGTACCTGAAGGCGGCGTTCGGGGACCGGCTTGCGGTCACCCTCGTCGAATCCAGGAACGTGCCCACGATCGGTGTGGGAGAGGCCTCGTTCAGCACGATCCGGCACTTCTTCGCTTATCTCGGCCTCGAGGAGTCGGACTGGATGCCGGACTGTCACGCGACCTACAAGCTGGGGATCCGCTACGACAACTGGCGTGCGGAGGGGCACCACTTCTACCACCCCTTCGAGCGCCCCCGGACGGTCGAGGGCGTCTCCCTCGCCGACTGGTGGCTGCAGAAGAAGCCCAGCGCGGACTACGACCGGGACTGCTCCGTGATCGCCGCGCTCTGCGAGGCGAAGAGCTCGCCCCGGCAGTTCGAGGGCAGCCTCCTCGCGCTCGGAGCCGGCGAGCAGGACCCGGCGGCCGTGGGCCGGTCCACCATGTCCCAGCAGACGACGCAGTTCCCGTACGCCTACCAGTTCGACGCGACGCTGCTCGCGAAGCTCCTCACGGGATACGGCACCGATCGCGGCGTCCGGCACGTGCTGGACGACGTCGTCGACGTCGCGGTCGACGAGCGCGGCGACATCCGCCACGTCCGGACCAAGGAGAGCGGCGACCTCTCGGGCGACCTCTTCATCGACTGCACCGGCTTCCGCAGCATGCTGCTCAACAAGAAGCTCGACGTGCCGTTCCTCTCGTACCAGGACACCCTGCCGAACGACAGCGCGGTCGCGCTGCGGGTGCCCATGGAGATGGCCGACCAGGGCATGGGGCCGTACACCCGGGCCAGCGCCCAGGCCGCCGGCTGGATCTGGACGATCCCGCTGTACGGCCGGACAGGCACGGGCTATGTCTACGCGAGCGACTACTGCACCCCGGAGGAGGCCGAGCGCACGCTGCGCGCGTACGTCGGGCCGGCCGCAGAGGACCTGGAGGCGAACCACATCAGGATGCGGATCGGCCGCAGCGAGAACTCCTGGGTGAACAACTGCGTGGCGATCGGTCTCTCCAGCGGCTTCGTCGAGCCGCTCGAGTCGACCGGCATCTTCTTCATCCAGAACGCCATCGAGCAGCTGGTCAAGCACTTCCCCGGCGGCCGCAACGACGAGCAGCTGCGGGTGTCGTACAACAGGCAGGTGGCCAACGTGATGGACGGCGTACGGGAGTTCCTCGTGCTCCACTACGTCGCCGCCAAGCGGAACGACAACGCGTACTGGCGTGACGCCAAGACCCGTACGATGCCCGACGCGCTGGCCGGCCGCATCGAGCAGTGGAAGGCGAAGCTCCCCGACGAGGACACGATCTTCCCGTACTACCACGGCTTCGAGCCCTACTCCTACACCGCGATGATCCTGGGGCTCGGCGGCCTCGACGTACAGCCGCTGCCCGGCCTGGCCCTGATGGACGACATCGCCGCGGCCAAGGAGCTCCAGATGGTCCGGGACCAGGCCAGGACCCTGGTCGAGACGCTTCCGAGCCACGCGGACTACATCGCCCACGTCCACCGCCGGAAGACGGCGGGCGCCTGAGGAACCACCTCCCCGCAGGACGGAGCCGGTGGGGTGGGGTGCGGCCGCACCCCTCCCCACCGGCTCCGGTACGGCACAT